>JBIIAR010000221.1:0-4431 GCA_044239765.1 Microbacteriaceae bacterium | reverse complement strand
GGTGCGGGCGTCGTCGGTCACGGTTGGCAGGCTACCCGCCGCAGATCACGGCGTGATGCCGACACTTCCCACTCATTGGGAATGCGACTCGAGAAACGCATAGAGCTCCTGGTCGTCGACCCCCGGGAACGTGCCCGACGGCAGGGGCGAGAGGATGTGCGCGTGCAGCTTCGCACTCGACCACGCGTTGCCGGCCCAGCGGCGTGCGAGCTCGCCCGAGGGCTGGCGGCAGCAGGTCTCGGCCGGGCAGGTCGACGACTCGCGGTTCGAGGTCTCGCGGCCGCGAAACCACTTGGAGTCGTTGAAGGGCACCCCGACGGTGATCGAGAACTCGTCGCTCGCACTCGTGCCGGTCTGCGTCGACTCGAAGAAGGTTCCTTCGGGGGTGTCGGTGTATTGGTAGAACTCCGTCGTGCGGTTGGTGCGGGTGAAGGCCTTGCGGGCACTCCAGTGGCGGCAGACGATCTGGCCCTCGGTCGATCCGGTCACGTCGACAGGCAGACGAAGGTCGTCGTTCTCGTAGGCCTTCGATACGGCGCCATCGTCGCTCACGCGCAGAAAGTGCACGCGAATGCCGAGGTGCTCGGTGGCGAGGTTGGTGAAGCGCAGGGCGGCTGCCTCGTGGGTGACGCCGAAGGCGTCCCGAAAGTCCTCGACGGCGATGTTGCGGTCCTGCTTCGCTGCATCGAGAAAGGTCACAGCCTGCTCTAGGGGCATGAGCGCAGCCGCCGCGAAGTAGTTGATCTCGAGGCGCTGCTGCAGAAAGTGCGCGTAGTCCTCTGGCGCGGTGTGGCCGAGCATGCGGTGGGCCATCGCCTGCAGTGCCATGCCGCGCAGGCCGTGCCCTCCGGGAATGGAGGCGGCAGGCAGGTAGATGCGGCCGTTCTCGAAGTCGGTCACCGATCGCGCCGAATGCGGAAGGTCGTTGACGTGCACCAGCTCGAAGCCGAGCTTCTCGGCCAGCTTGCTCACCGTGCGGTGGGTGAGGGCGCCGCCACGGTGGCCCACAGAGAGCACCGCCTGCTGCGCGAGCTCCTCGATCTCTGGAAGGTAGTTGTTGACGACCCGCATGCGCTCGCGCAGCTCGGTGTTCGCGCGACGGGCCTCCTCTGGCGTCGCGATCGCCTCGGCGGCGCGCCGCGACAGCTCGCGGTGCAGCCCGACGAGCGTCTCGAGCACGTCATCGCCGATGGACTTCGCCGGGCGAATGCGGGGCAGGCCGAGCGAGGCATAGACCGAGCTGCGCTGCATGCGCTCGAGGTCGATCTCGAGGGCGGCTCGCCGGTTGGGCGGCCGCTGGTCGAGCAGGTCGTTCACATCGATCGTCAGCGCGCTCGCGATCGCCGAGAGGTGGGTGAGCTTCGGCTCGCGCTTGCCGTTCTCGATGAGGCTGAGCTGGCTGCCGGCCATGCCGATGGCAGAGCCGAGCTGCTCGAGGGTGAAGCTGCGCTGCGTTCTGAAGTGGCGAATCCGCTGTCCGAGGGTAACAAAGTCTTGCATTCCTGCAGCTTATGGAAGAAAAGCGACTTCTTTCGTGCAATTTCCCATTCAGTGGATTCATTTCATGTCGCAGAGTTCAAGAGAACCGTTTTTTGACGAAGGAGTTGACGATGAACGTTCACGAGTGGGTCGACCGCATCGCCGCCCTCACCCAGCCCGACGACGTTGTCTGGTGCACCGGCTCGGTCGCCGAGCGCGACAGCCTGATTCGCGGCATGGTCGCGACCGGCACCCTGACCCCGGTCAACGCGGAGCACCGCCCCTACAGCTTCATCGCCCGCAGCGACCCGAGCGACGTCGCCCGCGTCGAAGACTCCACCTACATCTGCAGTGAAAACGAGGCGGATGCCGGCCCCACCAACAACTGGCGGTCGCCCTCCGAGATGCGAGCCACCCTCGAGCCGCTCTTCACCGGCGCCATGCGCGGCCGCACCATGTACGTCGTCCCGTTCAGCATGGGACCCGTCGGATCCTCACTGTCGCGCCTCGGCGTGCAGGTCACCGACTCGCCCTACGTCGTCGTCAGCATGGGCACGATGACCCGCATGGGCACGGATGCCCTACAGCTCGTCGAGAACGGCGAGCCGTGGGTGGCGGCGGTGCACAGTGTCGGAGCTCCACTGGCGAGCGGCCAGGACGACGTGGCGTGGCCGTGCAACCAGACGAAGTACATCAGCCACTTTCCTGAAGACCGGGAGATCTGGTCGTTCGGCTCCGCGTACGGCGGCAACGCCATCCTCGCCAAAAAGGCCTTTGCCCTGCGGATCGCGTCGGTGATGGCCCGCGATGAGGGATGGCTCGCCGAGCACATGCTGCTGCTGAAGGTCACCTCGGATGCCGGGCGAGTGTTCCATATCGCGGCCGCCTTTCCGAGCGCGTGCGGCAAAACCAACCTCGCCATGCTGCGCCCGACGATCCCCGGCTGGACCGTCGAGACCATCGGCGACGACATCGCCTGGCTCGCCCCCGGCGCCGACGGCAAGCTGCGCGCCATCAACCCCGAGGCCGGCTTCTTCGGCGTTGCGCCCGGCACGAGCCGCGCGACCAACCAGACGGCGATGGACACCCTCTGGGGCAACACGATCTACACCAACGTCGCCCAGCGCGACGACGGCGACGTCTGGTGGGAGGGCATGACCGACACGACGCCCGAGCACCTCATCGACTGGCAGGGCAACGACTGGACGCCGACCTCGGGCACGCCCGCGGCGCATGCCAACGCCCGCTTCACTGTTGCGGCCTCCCAGTGCCCGTCTATCGCGGACACGTGGGAGCACCCGCAGGGCGTCGTCATCGACGCCATCATCTTCGGCGGCCGCCGAGCAACCAACGTGCCCTTGGTGGTAGAGGCGCGCGATTGGGAGCACGGGGTCTTCATGGGAGCCACAATCAGCTCCGAGCAGACCGCGGCCGCCGAAGGCACCCCAGGCGAGCTTCGCCGTGACCCCTTCGCCATGCTGCCCTTCTGCGGCTACAACATGGCCGACTACTGGGCGCACTGGCTCAGCATGGGGGAGTCGCTGCGCTCGACCGGCGGGGTGCCGCGCGTGTTCCAGGTCAACTGGTTTCGCAAGGGAGCCGACGGCTCGTACCTCTGGCCCGGCTTCGGCGAGAACTCGCGCGTGCTCGAGTGGATCCTGCAGCGCGTCGAGGGCTCGACCCCGGCCGTGGCGTCTCCGCTGGGCATGGTGCCGACCTCGCTCAACCTCGACGGGCTGTCTATCTCCGACGACGTCATGAGCGAGCTCTTCTCCGTCGACGCCGACAGCTGGGCTATCGAGGCGGATGACACCGAGACATTCTTCGAGCGCTTCGGCGACCGGGTGCCCGCGGCCCTCTACCGCCAGCTCGCCGAACTGCGCGCCCGGCTTCCCCGCCGCGGCGCGAAGGCGGCCTAGGGCTACTTGACGAAGACGGTGTCGTCGACGCTGAGCTCGAGGCCCTTCGCTGCGAATCGCAGCTGGGTCGCGAGCGCGTTGGCGGCCTCCTCGTCGAAGGTGCCGGTGATCGACACCTCGCCGTTCATGATCGCCTCAGAGACCGACGGGGACTCGATGACCACCCCGCCGAGCGTGATGCCGAGGCGGTTGGTGACGCCCTCGAGGCTGGCGAGCCGACCGGTCAGTGTCGCGAGGGCGGCAGAGCCAGTGGGGTTGAAGATGATGGTGACGCCCCAGGTGCCGTCATCCCGCTCGAAGGTGGTCGCACCGATGATCGTCTCGCCGCTGATCTCACTGGGAGCCATCGCGATGGCGGTCTCGCCCTCCTGATCGCAGAAGACCACCTCCTCATCGGGACCGTAGTCGGTGTAGTCGTTGTCTGAGGTGCACATGCCGACATCGAGCACCTGCCGAAAGTCGGCGGTGAAGGTGACGTCGAGCAGCTCGGCGGCGTTGTCGAGAGTCTTCTGGTTGACGTTGTCGTCGAAGGTGACGTGAATCTGGTCGCTCTCGAGGTAGAAGCCGCTGCTGACGATGCCGGCGTCCTCCAGGCGGGTGGTGATGATGTCCTGCACGGTGTCGAGCTCGTCGCCCTCGGGGGCGGTGCCGTCAGCCCATGTCGCGTCGAGCACGACCTCGCTGGTAGCGGGGTCCTCGTCGTCGTCACTCTCGTCGCGGTCGGGCTTCACGGAGTTCTGCGCGGAGAGCAGGGACACCGTCAGCGCGATGATCACACCCACCAGCACGAGGAGCACCGCGGAGGCGATCGCGATGATGACGGCGACGGACGGCCCGGACTTGGGAGGATTAACGGACATAAGATCATCTTCCCTCAGGTTCAGAACCACTCCCAGTGGCTGGTATAGTTTTCAGGTTGCCTGTTTTCACTCAGGCCGGATGCGCCCGTAGCTCAGCGGATAGAGCAATTGACTACGGATCAATAGGCCGGGGGTTCAAATCCCTCCGGGCGCACCACGCTCCGATTCACTAA
>JBIIAR010000220.1:0-4440 GCA_044239765.1 Microbacteriaceae bacterium | reverse complement strand
AAGGAGGACAATCTTGCCACCGTTCTTCACCGAGGGAACGTAGAACAGCAGCTGGTCGCTGTAGGTCGCAGAGATGCCCTTCGTGCTCAGCGCCTTGCCGAGCAGCGCGGCGACGTCGGGCGGCGCGTTGACCGCGGCCCCGGTCTCGATCGGCTTGATCGTCTCGGACTCCGTGAGCTCGACGGCGACGATCGCACCACCGTCGTTGGTGACCATCACCACCGTCTGCCCCTCGCCGGGCAGGTTGGCGAAGGTCAGCTGCGCGGTGCTGGGCACCGGGGCTTTCTTGGCCTCCTGTGCGGCCTTGCCCACGGCGACGCGAAGCGTGTCGCCCTCGATCTGGAACAGGTCGTAGAAGGTGCTCTCCGTGTCGAGCATGAGCGTGTCGCCGTAGTCCGCGGCGAGCTCCGCTGGCGCCGTCGTGAAGAGCTTGCTGTCGACGGCGAGACGGCTGGTGCCGATCGAGGCAGGCGGTACCTTGGGAAAGACGGTTCCCGGCTCGAGCGAGATCGCGTAGTGCACCTTGTACTGGGAACGCGCGTCATCCTGGATAAGAACGAGGGTCATGGGCGCCACGGTCGTATCTGCGCCCTGAACCACTGCGAGCACGGTGCGCGGCCACGAGTCGTTCTGCTGCGGGAGGGTGATCTCGACCGTGCTGGCCGGGATCGCCTGCGGCGCGGCATAGTCGGCGACAACCTTGCGAACCGCGTAGTTGGAGGTTCGCAGCGAGAGGGCGGGTCCGTCGAGACGTGTCGCGGCGAGCACGGGGTCGCCGGCGGCATCCGCCTCGGCGATCGTGGTCGCGATGCGGTTGACGATGCGCTTCGCCTGCGGCTCGGTGACAGCGGGCGTCTCGAGCTCGGTCTCGGGGGCGGAGGTCGCCGCGGTCTCGAGGGTCTGCGTGCCGTCGATGGACGCGACGGGATCCGTGCAGCCAGAGAGCAGCAGCGCACCCACGAGGATGGTCGGCACCGCCACCATGCCCGCGGAGCGACGGCCCCGGCTGATGGCGGCCGGCTGCGGTGCGCCCTTCTTGACGGGCTTGTAGACGGCCTTGCGCGGCACCTTCGGCAGCTTGGGCTGCTTGCGGCGGGGTCCACGGGACTTGCGGATGTGGTTCACGGCCCACAGCAGAAAGCCAAGGCCGAGCAGCAGCAGAATCGCACCGCCGATGACCAGGGGCCCGGCAAAGGGCGTGGAGTTGTCGAGCAGCCAGGTCACGCTCACCGACGCCGGGGCGGGCTCGATGCCGTCGGAGACGATGAGCACCGAGATGTCCTCCGGCACGTTGACGGTGAAGCTGAGGTTCTTCGTCTCGGTGTAGTCGGCGAGCCAGAGGTCCGACCCCGCGGGGTCGGGCACCTCGGTCTCGGTACCAGAGACGAGCGTCGACACGAGCTCGCTGCTCTCGGGGTCGAAGGTGATCGCGTTGTAGCTCGCGTCACCGACCCAGGCGAGCACATCGTCCGTGCGTCCGTAGGCAGCAAAGATGGTGTCGGCGTCGGTGAGCCGCACGGTCTGGCTGCGGTCGAACGAGTTGAGGGTCGCGCCGTCGATGACGCTGACGGTGGCCGTCGAGGTCGTCGCAACCGAGGCGGTCACCTGGTCGGGCCCAGCGAAAACGGTGCGCTGGGCGATACCGAAGCCGATCATGAGAGCGGCGAGAGAAAAACTGATGATGGCGAGCACGAGGCGCACGTCTACTCCTTTCGTGTCGCCTGACCAGACCTCGAGAGGCCCAGCGTCCTCCCCGTCACAAGTGGGGAGTGTCCTGAACGGGTGTTCGCGGGACGGCAACAGCAAAGACGTTCAAGAATAGCCGACGCCCCATTTCGGTGCCTAACTCTGCGACTGGGAGTGTTCTGTTAGAAGGCCACACTAAACTCGGAGGGTTCGACCCCTCGACCAAGGAGTAACCGTTGCCTGTTGACGACGAAGATTTCGGTACAGAGCTTCGCGGCTACAAGAAGGATGCCGTCGACGCGGCAATCCAGGAGCTGCGTCGCGAGCTGATCAAGGCGAACGCCGATCGCGCGGAGGCCCTCAAGGAGGCGAAGCGCATCGCCGCAGTTGCCGAGGACCTGCAGGCAGAGCTCGACGAGACCGGCACCCCCACCTACAGCGGACTCGGCACCAAGCTCGAGAACACCCTGCGCGTCGCAGAGGAGCAGGCGACCCGCCTCATCAGCCAGGCCGACATCGACGCAGAGAAGCTGCGCACCTCGATGCAGGCCGAGGCCCAGCGCCTCTCTGCCGACTCCACCGAGGCCGCCCAGCGCCTTCTCGCCGAGACGCAGCAGCGAGCACAGCAGATCGCCGCCGATGCGCAGTACGAGGCCGACAGTGTGCTGTCGCGCAACAGGGTCGAGGCAGAGACCCTCGTGCAGGACGCGACACAGGAGGCGGCCGCCATTCGCGGCGCCGTCGCCACCGAGGCCGCCGAGGCCCGCGCGACCGCCAAGCGCGAGGCCGCCGCCATTCGCGCCGAGGCCGAGCGCGAGGCCGCCGAGATCTCGGCTGCCGCCAGCCGCGAGGCCGCCGAGGCCCGCGAGGCTGCCGCGCAGCTCGCCCGCGACGCAGAGCAGGGCCGTGCCGCCTACGAGGCAGAGAGCGAGCGCCTTCGCGGTGACCTCGCCCGCGACATCGAGCAGGGTCGCACTGACCTCGCCCGCGAGATCGCCGAGGCGAAGTCCAAGCTCACGGATGAGACCACGGCAGCCCGGGCCGCCTTCGAGGCAGAATCCGGCGCCGCGATCGCGAAGCTGCAGGCCGACACGGCCGCCGCTCGCGCGGCCCTCGAGGCCGACACCACCTCGGCCCGCGCAGCTCTCGACGCCGAAACCGCGTCGGCCAAGGCCGCTCTCGACGCCGAGACCGCCTCCACCCGCAATGCGCTCGAGGCCGACACCGTCGCCGCACGCAACGCCCTCGAGGCTGACACCGCGAAGGCCAAGGCCGCGCTCGAGGCCGAGATCGCCGAGGCGCGCAACGCCCTGCACTTCGACGTCGACAAGCAGCGCGCCGATGTCGCCCGTGAGGTCGACTCGCAGCGCGCCGCGCTGGCCCAGGAATCGGAGACGGTTCGGGCCCAGCTCGCCCACGAGACCTCCGAGGTTCGCACCCGCCTTGAGCGCGACGCACACCAGGCGCGCCTCGACCTCGAGGCCGAGCTCAAGGTGCGTCGCGACGAGGCTGAGAAGGAGTTCCTGGCCAAGCAGCAGGACGCCACCGCCCAGCTGCAGAAGTACCTCTCGGTCGCCCAGGCCGAGCTCGAGCAGGCCAACGCCGCCGCCGCCGAGAAGCGCGCCGCCGCTGCCGCCCTCGAGGACTCCACCCGCGCCGCCGCCACCGCGCTGCAGGCGCAGGCGCAGGCGCAGGCCGCCGAGACCGTTGCGAACGCCGAGGCGCGCGCCAAGGCCCTCATCGCGGACGCCGACGCGCAGACGACGAAGCTCGTCGCCGACGCCGAGGACCGCCTCGCCCAGATCCGGCTCGAGCGCGAGGCGGTGGCCGGCTACTTCGAGAGCCTGCGCGGCGTTCTCTCGCAGGCCGAAAAAGTTCACAACGACAACTAGCCGACACACCCGACCAGGAGCCATCGCGTGAAAATTCAGAACCCGTACCGTACTGGCCTCTTCGCGGGACTCGGCGTCATCACCGCCCTGGTCATCGGCGGCGCCATCGGCTCGCTGTCGACGATCCTCACCTACGTCGGCGCTGCGCTGTTCCTCGCCCTCGGCCTCGACCCCCTGGTCACCTGGCTCGAGCGGCACAAGGTCAAGCGCCCCGTCGCCATCCTCATCACCCTCGTCGGCGTTCTCGGCATCTTCGCCGGCCTCGTGTTCGCCCTCATCCCGGTGATCGTGGAGCAGGTCGGCAACCTCATCACCCAGATTCAGGAGGTTGTCGTGCCGGGCCTGCAGGACGGCAGCTTCGTCGCCTGGCTGCAGGAGTACCTTCCGTGGCTCGACATCGAGGGCATCATCGACGCCTCCGTCTCGACCGTCACCAACCCGGACTTCCTCGGCGGTCTTCTCGCCGTCGGCATCGGCATCGCCGGCGGTATCTTCGGCGGCATCATCGTCATCATCCTGGTGATCTACTTCGTCGCCTCACTCGGCAGCATCAAGCGCGGCATCTACCAGTTCGTGCCCGCCACCAAGCGCGCGCACTTCATCGACCTCGCCGAGCAGATCGCCGACTCGGTCGGCCGCTACGTCATCGGACAGGTCACGCTCGCGGTCTGCAACGGCGTCGCGTCGTTCCTCGTGCTGACCTTCATCTTCCCGATCTGGACCGGCCCGATCAAGTACGCGGCGCTGCTGGCGTTCATCGCCTTCCTCGGCTCGCTGATTCCGCTCGTCGGCACGCTCACGGCCTCGGTCATCATCATCCTCAGCGTCTACCTCTTCAACGACTTCAGCCTCATTGCCGTCA
>JBIIAR010000219.1:0-4446 GCA_044239765.1 Microbacteriaceae bacterium | reverse complement strand
CGATCTCGACCTCGAGCACCGAGTTGATGGCCTTCATGCGCGGCAGGATCTGCTGGGCGATCTCGAGGTTCTCAGCGAGGGGCACGGCCGAGCCGTCCCACATGTGCGACTGGAAGATCGGCTCGCCGCCAGCCTTCACCTGCTCCTCGCTGGCCGAGATGAGCGGCAGCAGAAAGTCATCGAGGGCGTTCTTCGGGCAGTGGTCGGTGTGCAGCGCCACGGTGACGGGGTAGTTCTTGGCGACCTCGGTCGCGAAGGCGGCGAAGGCGAGGGCACCCGAGGCGCGGGCCTTGACGCTCTGGCCGGCGAAGTAGTCCGCACCGCCCGTGGTCACCTGGATGATGCCGTCAGAGCCAGCCTCGCTGAGGCCCTGCAGGATTCCGTTGATCGTCGACGATGACGAGGCGTTGATGGCGGGGTAGGCGAATCCACCGGCCTTGGCCTTGTCGAGCATCGCGGCGTACTGGTCAGGGGTTGCAACGGGCATGGGAAATCTCCTCAGGGCGGTGGTGTCCTGAAAGTCTACTGAGCCTAGAATTGTGTCTGCGTCGGTTCCCTTGGACCCATCACCACGGCGCGTTTGCAAAGGACACTCCGTGGTATCCACCGACACCGGTTCCCTCTTCCTCCACCCCGACCGCAACCTCGGCATGGAGCTCGTGCGTGCGACCGAGGCCGCCGCCATTCGCGCGGTGCCGTACATCGGCCGCGGAGACAAGAACGCTGCCGACGGTGCCGCGGTCGACGCGATGCGCACGTTTCTCGGCACGGTCAGCTTCACCGGCGTCGTCGTCATCGGCGAGGGCGAGAAAGACAACGCGCCGATGCTCTACAACGGCGAGCAGGTCGGCACTGGCAAGGGCCCAATCTGCGACATCGCGGTCGACCCGATCGACGGCACCTCGCTCACCGCGGGCGGGCGCCAGAACGCGCTGAGCATGATCGCAGTCGCCGATCGCGGCAGCATGTACGACCCGAGCGCGGTCTTCTACATGGACAAGATCGCCGCCGGCCACGAGGCCCACGGCGTCGTCGACCTTGCGCGCCCGATCGGCGAGAACATCCGCGCCCTCGCGAAGGCCAAGAACAAGGACGTGGCGGACATGGTGATCGCCGTTCTCGACCGCCCGCGCCACGCGCAGCTGGTCGCCGACATTCGCGAGGCAGGAGCAGGCACCCGCATGCTGCTCGACGGCGACGTCGCCGGCGGCATCAACGCCGCGATGTACGGCACCCGCATCGACATGTGCGTCGGCACCGGCGGCACCCCCGAGGGCATCATCACCGCCTGCGCCCTCAAGGCGCTCGGCGGCTTCATCCAGGGGCGACTGCTGCCGAAAGACGACGAGGAGCGCGAGCGCGCCGTCGCCGCGGGGCACGACCTCGATCGCGTCCTCGGCATCAACGACCTCGTCACCAGCGACAACACCTACTTCGTGGCCACCGGCGTCACCGACGGACAGCTGGTCGAGGGCGTGCGCAAGCGCGGTCCGATCATCCACACCGAGAGCATCGTGCTGCGCGGTCGCAGTGGCACCATCCGTCGCGTCGGTGCTGATCACCTCGCCGAAAAGTGGCTGTAACACCCCGCGACTAGGGTCGCGGCATGGATGACTTCATCGCCGGCATGCCCAAGACCGAGCTGCACCTGCACCTCGAAGGCACCCTCGAGCCAGAGCTGCTGCGCCGCCTCGCGGCGAGAAACGGCGTCGAGGTGCCGATACCCGACGGGGCCTTCACCGACCTCACCAGCTTTCTCGCCCAGTACTACCCCGCGATGCAGGCGCTTGTCACCGAGCAGGACTTCTACGAGCTCGCCTTCGCCTACCTCGAGAAGGCGCACTCGCAGAACATCGTGCACGCGGAGCTGTTCTTCGATCCGCAGGCGCACACCAGCCGGGGTGTGGCCTTCGACGCCGTGATCATGGGCTATCAGCGGGCGATCGATGACGCATCCGCTCGGTTCGGCATCGACGCGGCGCTGATCATGTGCATCCTGCGCGACCACAGCGTCGAGTCCGCCGACGAGACGCTCAGCGCGGCGCTGCCGTACCGCGACCGGATCGTCGGGGTGGGCCTCGACTCCGACGAGCGCGGCAACCCGCCGGCGAAGTTCGCCGCCGTCTTCGCGCGGGCGCGGGCCGAGGGGTTCAAGCTCACCATGCACTGCGACGTCGACCAGGTGGGCAGCATCGAGAACATCCGCCAGGTGCTCGACGACATCGGTGTCGACCGCATCGACCACGGCACGAACATTCTCGAAGACCCCCGTCTGGTCGACCTCGTGCGCGAGCGCGGCATCGGCCTCACCAGCTGCCCGCTGAGCAACGGCATCGTCAGCGAGGGCATGAAGGCCGCCGAGATCGTCGAGCTGCTGCGCGGCGGGGTGCGGGTGACCATCAACTCGGATGACCCCGCCTACTTCGGCGGCTACCTCACCGAGAACCTGCAGGCCCTCGCCCGCGCTGCCGACCTCACCCGCGACGAGCTCGTGCAGCTGCAGCGCAACGCGCTCAACATCTCGTGGATCGGCGACGAGAAGCGTGCCGCGCTGCTCGAGCGGCTCGAGAGCTACTCTGGCACGTCGAGCTTGTCAGAGGAGAGCTGAAACTCGTCGCTGGTCAGCGCCTTCGGGGTCGTCTCGATCTGCACGGTGGATCCGAGCACCTTCGACTCGTCGAGGGCGTTGAGCTTGCGGGCGGTCACCAGCACGCGCGACTCGAGGGAGTTCGCGAACTGGTTGTAGCTGTTCACCGTCGCGTCGATCGAACGGCGCAGCTTGTCGGCGTGGTCGCTGAGCGTGGCGAGTCGGGCATACAGCTCTTTGCCGAGGTCGAAGAGGTTCTTCGCGTCTTCGGTCAGCACGTCTTGCTGCCACGAGAAGGCGACCGTCTTGAGCACCGACCAGAGGGTGACGGGGGAGGAGAGCGCGACGCGCTTGCTGAAGGCGTAGTCCATGATTCCCGGGTCGGCCTCCATCGCAGACGAGACGAGCGACTCGCTCGGAATGAAGGCGATCACCATCTCGGGCGATGACGCGAGCCCGGCCCAGTAGGCCTTGCTCGCGAGGGTGTCGATGTGGCCGCGCACCTTCTTGACGTGCTCCTTCAGCAGGGCGTCGCGGCGGGCGCCCTCGGCGCCGGTTGCCGTCACCGGAATGCTGCTCGCCTCCAGATAGGCGTCGAAGGGCACCTTCGCGTCGACGGCGATGTTCTTGCCGCCGGGCAGGTGGATGACCATGTCTGGGCGGCCTGCGCCGGCGTCCGACAGCACGGAGTGCTGCACGTCGAAGTCGACCCGCTCGATGAGGCCAGCGGCCTCGACGACGTTGCGCAGCTGGGTCTCGCCCCAGACGCCGCGGGTGCTGTTGCTGCGCAGCGCGCTGGCGAGGGACTCCGCGGTGGAGCGCAGGCGCTCCTCGCTCTCTGTGGCGTTCTTGAGCTGCTCGCTCAGCTGCCCATGCTGCAGGCTGCGCTGCGTCTCGAGCTCCGTCACCTTGGCCTGCATGGTGCGCAGCGTCTCCTGCACGGGGGTGAGGGCCTGCAGCACCTTGCTCTCGGCGCGCTCGCGCTGCTGCTGGGCCTCGGCATCCGCCCGGCTGCGCTCGGTGGTCTCGCGGTACAGCTCCTGCTGCACGCCGATCTGCTCCCGCAGGCCGCGCACGGTCGCACGCTCATCGGCGAGCTCCGCCTCCAGACCCGCGCGTGCGGCGGTGAGCGCGGCCTGGTGCTGCGCCTCGACGAGAGCGGGGTTGTAGGTCTCGCGGCGGCTGCGTGCGAGCAGCAGTCCGATGACCGCGCCGATGACGAGACCGAGCAGCAGGCCGAGCACGAGGGTGAGGATGGGATCCATGCGTCCAGTGTGACAGCGGGCGCTGACACCGAGCGCCTATTCTGGCCACATGGAGATTCTCGAGCACTGGGTCGGCGGAGCAGCATTCAGCGGTAGGTCGACCCGCACCGGTCCCGTTTTCAACCCGGCCCTCGGCGAGGTGCAGCGCGAGGTGCGACTGGCCAGCGAGGCGGATGTGGCTGACGCCGTCGCCGTCGCCAAGGCCGCCTTCCCCGCATGGGCAGAGGCATCCCTCAACAAGCGCCAGGGCGTGCTCTTCAGCTTTCGCGAGCTGCTGAACGCGCGCAAGGCGGAGCTCGCCGACATCCTCACCAGCGAGCACGGCAAGGTGACGAGCGACGCGCTCGGCGAGATCGCCCGCGGCCTCGAGGTCGTCGAGTTCGCGACGAGCATTCCGCAGCTGCTCAAAGGCGAGTACAGCGAGAGCGTCTCGACCGGCGTCGACGTCTACTCGATCAGGCAGCCCCTCGGCGTTGTCGGCATCATCAGCCCCTTCAACTTTCCCGCGATGGTTCCGCTCTGGTTCTTCCCGGTGGCGATCGCGGCGGGCAACACCGTCGTGCTCAAGCCCTCGGAGAAGGACCCCTCCGCGGC
>JBIIAR010000012.1:0-16791 GCA_044239765.1 Microbacteriaceae bacterium | reverse complement strand
AAGGAGCTGCGCGAGCGGCTCACCGCGGTGAGCGACGACGTGCACGGCCTCGAGATGCAGGTCTACGAGAAGAAGCTGCACCTGTCGACACTGCTCGAGCGCGCGGGGGAGGAGCTGGGCCTCGTCGAGGACGTTCTCGTTGCGGAGTACGGACCGCTTGTTCCGGTGCCGACTGAGCGGGTCGAGCCTGTCGAGACCCCCGACCGTGAGATATCGGCAAGCTCGATCCCCTACAACCGCGACGAGCAGCGGGCCCGCCTTGCCCGGGCAGAGCGCAAGCTCAGTGAGCTCGGGCGGGTGAACCCGCTTGCCCTCGAGGAGTTCGACGCCCTGGAGCAGCGCCACAAGTTCCTCACCGAGCAGCTGACCGACCTGACGAACACCCGAAAAGACCTGCTGACGATCATCGACGAGATCGACGAGAAGATGCAGGACATCTTCGGCGCCGCCTTTGCCGACACCAAGGCCGCCTTCGCCGAGGTGTTCCCCGTGCTGTTCCCCGGCGGCACCGGCAGCATCGAGCTGACCGACCCCGACGACCTGCTCGGCACCGGCATCGAGGTCAGCGTGCGACCCGCCGGCAAGAAGATCGAGCGGCTGTCGCTGCTGTCGGGCGGCGAGCGCTCGCTCGCAGCCGTTGCGCTGCTCGTCGCGATCTTCAAGGCCCGCCCCAGCCCGTTCTACATTCTCGACGAGGTGGAGGCGGCGCTCGACGACGCCAACCTCGGACGCCTGCTGACGATCTTCCAAGACCTGCGCCTCAGCTCGCAGCTCATCGTCATCACCCACCAGAAGCGCACGATGGAGATCGCCGATGCGCTCTACGGCGTCTCGATGCGACAGGACGGCGTCAGTGCCGTTGTGGGCCAGCGCGTCAATGCCGAGGTCTCTGCTGAGAACAATTTGTCTACCAGACAAATTTGAGGATAGCTTTAGAACCACAGCATCCCTCGAACGAAAGCGTGACCCCATGGCACAGTCCGACGTCAAGCGTCTTCTCATCCTTCCCGCCATCGTGCTCGCAGCGGCCCTGTCGCTGACCGGTTGCGCCAACCTGCCCTTCTTCGGCGGCGACGACACCTCGTCGAACAACTCCTCGAACGACAAGGACGACAAGGACGACGAAGAAGAGGAGGAAGAGGAGGAGGAAGAAGAGGCCACCGGTTCTTCCAACTGCCCGCAGCAGTTCCTCGACTACTCCGAGCTGCAGGGCAGCAACGCCGAGTCCGGCCTCGAGAACCTCAGCCTCAACGAGATCGAGCCCGCCGAGTTCGAGCCGGCGGTCATCGGCGACCAGCTCGACGGCGGATGCGTCTTCACCATCGAGTACACCTCTGAAGACGCCCCCGGCAAGATCTTCAATGCCTTCGTGCCCGGCGGCCAGGACCTGCAGGACTCCCTCGACGCGGCACTGACCGCCGACGGGTACGAGTCGATGGGCGAGGGCTTCTACACGGGCACCGAGGGTGACTACGTCATCGTGTACAACAACGAGGACGCCCTGCTGACCGAGGAGCAGATCGAGGAGCAGGGCCTCGGCTTCCTCGGTGACGAGTTCCTGGTGATCACCGCCTACACCGGCGAGGTCTAGCCATCAGCTGCTGGGTGGCCGTGTCTGCGCGGCCACCCGGCATCGACTCAGCCCAGCCGCTTGCCGCCGCTGCGCAGCACGCGGTACCAGCGATGGCCATAGCCGTCGAGCTGGAAGGTCGCGCCGCCCCGGCCGTCGAGCTCAACCACCTCGTTGTCGACGAAGAGGTCGATGAGCGTGTCGCCCTCGCTGGCGTCCTTCAACCGCACGGACACCGACACCGGATGCGACGAGAAGTTGTGCAGCGCGATCATGCGCCCTTCCGCCCCGGTCAGCGAGTGCGCGAGCACCGACTCGGCGTCACGGGTGATCAGCTCGAACTGCGCCCACCCCATCTCGGGCGACGAGCGGTGGCGCTCGATGAGCCGGCGAATGAAGTTCAGCAGCGACTCGGGATCATGGCGCTGATCAGAGACGTTCACGTGCTCCGGTCCGTATCCGTCGCCGACCATCGGCAGCGGAAGCTTGCCACGCGTGGCATTCGAGAAGCCGCCGTTCGTGCCGTCAGTCCACTGCATGGGGGTGCGCACCGCCATGCGGTCGCCGATGTCGAGTCGCTCGCCCATCCCGATCTCCTCGCCGTAGTAGAGCACGGGGGTGCCGGGCAGGCTGAACATGAGGCTGTAGACCATGCGCACGCGGCGGGGGTCGCCGTCCAGCATCGGTGGAAGGCGACGGATGAGGCCGCGATCGAAGATCTGCATCTCCTTCTCGGGGCCGAAGGCCTCGAACACCTCCGCGCGTTCCGCATCCGTCAGCTTGTCGAGGGTGAGCTCGTCGTGGTTGCGCACGAAGTTGGCCCACTGCGACTCGATGGCCGTCGGCGGGCGTGACTGCAGCGCTGCGATGAGGGGCGCGGGATCCTGCCGCGCCAGCGAGAGGTAAAGATTCTGCATGGTGATGAAGTCGAACTGCATGGTGAGCCCGTCGGCGTCTTTGCCGCCGAAGTAGTCGAGCTGCTGCGGCCGCAGCAGGTTCGCCTCGCCGAGCATGATCGCGTCGCCGGAGCGGCGCCCGAGGAACGCCCGCAGCGACTTGAGAAAGTCGAGCGGGTCGTCGAGAGCGCCCTCGGGCCGCACCACGTCGGCGGTGTCGAGCAGAAAGGGCACCGCATCGACCCGAAAGCCGCCGACCCCGAGCTCGAGCCAGAACCCCATGATCTTGACGATCTCGTCACGCACCTTGGGGTTGGTGACGTTGAGGTCGGGCTGGAACTTGTAGAAGTGGTGCAGGTAGTACTGGTTGGTCTTCTTGTCGAGTTCCCAGACGCTGTCCTCAACATCGGGAAAGACCGGCTGCTCCTTCGTCTTCGGCGGGTGGTCACGCCAGACGTAGTAGTCGCGGTAGGGGTTGTCGATTGACTTGCGAGCCTCGACGAACCACGGATGCGTGTCAGAGGTGTGGTTGACCACCAGGTCGATAATGACGCGAATGCCGCGATCGCGTGCCATGCGCATCATCTCGACGAAGTCGCCGTGGTTGCCCAGCCGCGGGTCGACACCGTAGAAGTCCGCGATGTCATAGCCGTCGTCGCGGTTGGGGGTCGGGTAGAAGGGCATGAGCCAGAGGCAGGTGATGCCGAGCTCGTGCAGGTAGTCCATGCGATGCGAGAGCCCCTCGAAGTCGCCGGTGCCATCGTCGTTCCAGTCGAGAAAGGTCTCGACGTCGAGGCAGTAGACGACGGCGGTCTTCCACCAGAGGTCGCTCGTGTCAGTAATTCGCATGTCCCCACGCTCGCAGCGCCGCATGGCAAACCCTGGGGGATTGACTCGGTACTACCCTTGGTGCATGGCAGAGCGCTCGACACCGTGGTCCCTCGGCGGAGCGCTACGTGGCCTCTTCGCCACCAAGACCATCGACGATGACACGTGGGACGACCTCGAGGATGCCCTCATCAAGGCCGACTTCGGCCCTGACATCGCCGACTCGATCGTCGCCGACCTGCGCGAGTCCGTGAAAAGGTTCAAGACCACCGACCCCGCCGACCTGCAGCGCATGCTGCGCGAGAACATCGAGACCCGCCTCGCCAAGCACGACCCCACCCTCGTGCTCAGCGCCCGCCCCGCGGTCGTGCTGGTCGTCGGGGTCAACGGCGTCGGCAAGACGACGACGATCGGCAAGTTCGCCAAGTTCCTCACCAACTACGGCCGCACGGTGATCGTGGGCGCGGCCGACACCTTTCGCGCGGCAGCGGTGGAGCAGCTGGCGACGTGGGCGGAGCGCGGCGGCGCCGCTATACAGCGGCCGCAGCAGCAGGGGCAGGATCCCGCATCCGTCGCCTTTCAAACGGTCGAGCGCGCACAGCGCGAGGGCATCGAGATCGCCATCATCGACACGGCCGGCCGGCTGCAGACCAAGAGCGGGCTCATGGACGAGCTCACCAAGATTCGCCGGGTGATCGAGAAGCAGAGCGAGATCGCCGAGGTGCTGCTCGTGCTCGATGCGACGACCGGCCAGAACGGCGTTGCCCAGGCCGAGGCCTTTCTCGAGCACGCGGGCGTCACGGGCCTCGTCATCACCAAACTCGACGGCAGCGCGAAGGGCGGCTTCGTGCTCGCTGTGCAGGAGCGCACGGGTGTGCCGATCAAGCTCATCGGCGAGGGCGAGGGCATCAACGACCTCAGCGGCTTCACCCCCCACGGATTCGCGGCCAAACTCGTCGGTTGACGCGTTCACGCCATGGCAAGATCGCGCCAGTGGCGGTGATGCGCCGCGGCGCTAACTTGAGAGCGTGGGCTCCCCGTCACCGCTGCAGCGCTTCGCCGAGCGCGACTATCGCGCTGTCGTCAACGCTGTCGCGCGCATCACCGGTGACCCCCTCAGCGCCGCTGACTCTGTGCAGGACGCCGTGCTCGCCCTGCTCGAGAACCCGCCGCGTCTGCCCGTCGACAACCTCGCCGCCTGGATCACCGTCGTAGCCACCAATCGCACCCGTGACCGCCAGCGCCGCCGCGCTGCGGAATCACGCGCCCTCGGCCGTGTCGGGCTGTTGCCCGAGGTCGCAGAGACCCCGATTTTCGACGCGGACATCAGGGACGCCATCGAGAGCCTTCCACCCCGCCAGCGCCAGATCTGCATCCTGCACTACGTGCTCGACGAGAGTGTCGAGTCGATCGCGCTGCGGCTCGGGGTCACCGCCGGAGCCGTGAAGACGCACCTCTTCCGCGGGCGCCGCGCGCTTGCCGCGCGCCTGGCTGCGGTCTACCCCCGCGCAGCCTGATGCCGCGCATACGCCACACCCAGCTCAAACCGACTAGCGGCGCCGAGCTCCGCCATCGCCTCGGTGATTCGCCGCTGCACCGTGCGCATCGAGGTGTCGAGGGCAGAGGCGATGGCCTTGTCTGACAGGCCCTGCGCGAGCAGCCGCAGAACGGACTCCCAGCCCTCCGCATCCGTCGTGAACGGCACCCCGAGCGACCACTGCGTCTCCGCCGCGTAGGCGAGCGCCGCCACGACCGCGGGCTGGCGGATGATGAGGATGCTGTTGGGCGGGTGCTCCTGCCAGGTGACGGGAACCGAGGCGTACACGCCAGCATCCGCGTAGATCCAGTAGGGCACCCGTGGGAGGGTGCGCACCTGCACGCCCGCGTTGATGAGCAGCTCGAGGGTCGGCAGCGAGGCAGGGTCGGCGCAGACGGCGGCGGGCAGCAGCGCCCGCAGGGGAATCTCGATATCGGTGCCAGCGAGGTCGGGGGCGATGATCTCGCGCAGAATCTGCAGGTCGGGGTAGAGGCAGATGGGCGCGCGCGGTGGCCACTGCATCGCGTAGCGTCCCCACGCCTCCCACTGCGCCCGATGGCCGTGGATGATCTCGGCCGACAGCGCGTACTCGGTGCCCGACTCGCCGACCTCCCAGTCACGGGCGAGCAGCGGCAGGGTCTCCAACAGGGCGGATGAGGCAGCCAGTGTCGAGAGGGCCGACGTCACCGAGGCAGCCACCGCGGTGTCGGGGGCGATGGGGGTGATGCGGTCGCCGTCGCGCAGTAGGTAGCCGGCATCCTCGAGCGCCCGCAGGATCTCGCCGAGACGAGCGGTCGGCAGCGAGACGAGCGCCGAGAACTGCTGCACCGTCGACGAGCGCACCCGGTAGAGGTTGCGCAGAACCGCAAGCACATCCGGGTCGTCGAGAATCATGAGGCTCACTATAGGGAGCCACTACGCTGACGACCATGACCAGCCCAACCGAGAGTCCCGTCACCGGTCCGATCGAGACGATCGCCAAGGGACCGCGTCAGCGCTCGTGGGTTGCCGTCGCCGCTGCGGTGGTGGGAACAGTGCTGACTCTCGGCGGCTTCGTCGCGAGCATTCTCGCCGCGCTGGTCGACAGCGGAACGGGTGCGGGAATCACCCTGGTGGTGTTCTTCGTCGGCATCGCGCTCGACCTCATCGCGATCGTGCTTGCCGTGGTCACCCTCGTGCGCAACGGCCGCCGGGTGCTGCCGGTGGTGGCGATCGCGATCGCTCTGATTCCGGCGCTGGTGATCGCCCTGCTGGCGATCAGCGCGCGTCTCTAGCCGACGGCGGCGCGGTGCTTCTGGCTGAGCTCGGCGTAGTGGCGCGCGTTCTCGACGAGTGACGCCTTCTCATCGGGCGTCAGCGTGCGGATCGCCTTTGCCGGCACACCGGTGACGAGCGAACCCGACGGGATGAGCGTGTTCTCGAGCACGACAGCACCCGCGGCGACAAGGGAACCAGCTCCGACCACGGCACCGTTGAGGACCGTGGCGCCCATGCCGATCAGGCAGTCGTCTTCGACGACACAGCCGTGCAGGATCGCACCGTGGCCGACGCTCACGCGCGATCCAACCGAGAGCTCGAGCCCGGGGTCCGTGTGCATTGTCACGTTGTCCTGGATGTTGGTGCCAGCACCAATGCGGATCGCGCCCTCGTCGGCGCGGATCACAGCGCCGTAGAAAACGCTGGAGTGGGCGCCGAGGGTAACGGCGCCGATGAGGGTTGCACTGGGCGCCGCCCAGGCGGTCGCGTCGATGCGCGGCGAGGCAGAGCCGAACGGCACAATTACGGGCATCTTCATAGGTTAGGTCACGAGAACACCTCATAGTGTCGAGTGACTTAAACTGAAAGCACCATGGCCACTTTTGGAAACCTCTCCGACCGGCTCGCGGATACGTTCAAGAACCTCCGCGGCAAGGGAAAACTCAGCCCCGCGGATGTCGACGGCACCGTCCGCGAGATCCGTCGCGCCCTGCTCGACGCCGACGTCGCCCTCGAGGTCGTCAAGGACTTCACGGGGCGGGTGCGGGAGCGCGCCCTCGGCGACGAGGTCTCGAAGGCGCTCAACCCCGCGCAGCAGGTGGTGCAGATCGTCAACGACGAGCTCGTCACGATTCTCGGTGGCGAGGCCCGCCGCATCCAGTTCGCGAAGACCGGCCCCACGGTCATCATGCTGGCCGGTCTGCAGGGTGCCGGTAAGACCACCCTCGCGGGCAAGCTGGCGAAGTGGCTGAAGAGCGAGGGCCAGACGCCCGTGCTCGTCGCTGCCGACCTTCAGCGGCCCAACGCCGTCACGCAGCTGCAGGTCGTCGCCGAGCAGGCGGGCGTGCCGATCTTCGCCCCCGAGCCGGGTAACGGCAAGGGAGACCCGGTCAAGGTCGCCAAGAACGCCCTCAAGTTTGCGAAAGACAAGCAGTACTCCGTCGTCATCGTCGACACGGCCGGCCGCCTCGGCGTCGACGCCGAGCTGATGAAGCAGGCGAGCGACATTCGCAAGGCGATCAGCCCCGACGAGGTGCTGTTCGTCATCGACGCAATGATCGGCCAGGACGCCGTGCAGACGGCCAAGGCCTTCCAAGAGGGCGTCGACTTCACCGCGGTTGTGCTGAGCAAGCTCGACGGCGACGCCCGCGGTGGTGCGGCGCTGAGCGTGGCGTCGGTCACCGGGCGTCCGATCATCTTCGCCTCGACGGGTGAGGGGCTCGACGACTTCGAGCCGTTCTATCCGGACCGCATGGCGAGCCGCATCCTCGACCTCGGTGACATCCTCACGCTCATCGAGCAGGCGCAGAAGAACTTCGACGAGGAGGAGGCGAAGGCCGTCGCGGAGAAGTTCGCGACCGACAGCTTCACCCTCGAGGACTTCTTGAGCCAGATGCAGCAGCTGAAGAACATGGGCTCGCTGAAGAGCATGCTCGGCATGCTGCCCGGCGCGAAGGGCATGCGCCAGCAGCTTGACAACTTCGACGAGTCAGAGATCACGCGCACCGAGGCGATCATTCTCTCGATGACGCCGACCGAGCGCCGCCAGCCGAAGCTGCTCAACGGCTCGCGCCGCCTGCGCATCGCGAAGGGCGCCGGAACGAGCGTCACCGAGGTCAACGCCCTCGTCAACCGCTTCGACCAGGCCGCCAAGATGATGAAGACGGTTGCCCGCGGCGGCACCCCGCAGATTCCCGGCATGGGCCCGATTCCCGGAGCCAAGTTCGGCGGAGGCAAGCAGCAGCCGGCGAAGAAGAAGGGCAGCAAGTCGGGTAACCCCGCCAAGCGCGCTGCAGAGAACGCGGCGCTCGCCGCGGGTACTCCCGCACCCTCCGCCGCCGGCGGCTCGGGCTTCGGGCTCGGCGGCGCCAAGAAGGGCGCCCCGCCCACCGAAGAAGAGCTCGCGAGCCTGCAGAAACTGCTCGGCCGATGAAGCGCCCCATCCGCATCGGCGTGCAGCTCGCGCCACAGCACTCCTCCTACGCGCTGCTGCGCGACAAGGTGCGCGAGATCGAAGACCTCGGCGCCGACATCGTCTTCAACTGGGACCACTTCTTTCCGCTCAGCGGCGAACCCGACGGGCTGCACTTCGAGTCGTGGACCATGCTGGCCGCGATCGCAGAACAGACCTCCCGCATCGAGCTCGGTGCCCTCGTCAACTGCAACAGCTACCGCAACCCGAACCTGCAGGCAGACATGGCGCGCACCATCGACCACATAAGCGGCGGGCGCTTTATCTTCGGCACGGGGTCGGGCTGGTTTGAACGGGACTACACCGAGTACGGCTACGAGTTCGGCACGGCCGGTCAGCGCCTCGATGCGCTCGCTCGCGACCTGCCGATCATCGAGCAGCGGTGGGCAGCTCTCAACCCGGCGCCCACTCGCAAGATTCCGGTGCTGATCGGCGGGGGCGGAGAGCGCAAGACGCTGCGCATCGTCGCCCAGCACGCCGATATCTGGCACAGCTTCAGTGATCCAGAGACGCTGACACGCAAGCTGGCGATCCTCGCGCAGCACGGTGAGGACGTCGGCCGTGACACCAGCGAGATCGAGATCTCGACAGAGCTCGGTCGCAGCACCGAAGCCCAGGTCGACCAGCTGCGCGAGCTCGGAGCCTCGCTCTTCACCATCGGCATCTCGACGGCGGAGAAGGACCTCACCCCGGTGAAGAAGTGGATCGCCTGGCGCGACGCCAACAGCTGACCCATTCTGGGGCGCACGGGGGGCTATCGTGACAGATAGTCACGCCACTACACTTGGCCGACCCACCCTTTTCACCGCACCCCGAGAATGCGATGCCCATGCGTACCAATCTGCTTCACTCTGCCCGCGCGCGATTTGCCGCGACGGCATCCGTTGTCTTCGCCCTGGTGGCGCTCGGGGGCGTGACGGCCATCCCGGCCGCTGCCGCTCCGGCGACCGTCACCATCACCGTGCAGGACAACGCGCAGGGCGGCCTGCTCCCGAACCGGACGCTGACGATGGAGTCGCAGGACGGCTCGTTCTCGCAGCAGTACACGACCAGCAGCTCCGCCGAGTTCACCGTCACGGTGGAGGAGGGCAGCTATCGTCTCGTGCCAGGCGGCCAGTACGTTCCGAGCGCCTATTTCACGATCAGCGCCGCGCAGTCGACTATGTCGGTGCCCGTCACGAAGCCCAAGATCGCTGGCTCGATCCCCGCTGGTGCCGCGAACGGCCACACCACCGTCGGCGTCGAGATCCAGGGCTCCTTCCCTAGCGGCAACACCTACTGGTACGAGGTAGCCAGCTTCGTCGTGAACAGCGCTGACGGCACCTTCGCCTACCTGCTGCAGGTCGGAACGAACACCTACCGGCTCAATTTCAGGCCTGACGCGACGGTTCCGTACCTCGGCACCATCACCGACCCGGTTGTCGTCGACGGCACAGTCGACACCGTCAGCATCGGCGCCGTGACGCTGCCGCCCGCCGGTTCGATCACCGGAACGATCACCGGCACTCCCGGCGGCAGTGCGATCAGCGGTGCCACGGTAACGGCGACGTCCGGAGCGTCAACCGTGGCAACGGCCACGACGGGTGCTGACGGAAGCTACTTCCTCAAGCTATCCGCGGCCCCTGCCACCGTGACGGTGACAGCGGTGGCGCCCGGTTTTGAGAGCCAGTCCTACGGCACCGCGGTGACACTCAACTCCGGCAACGGTTACGCGGTGTCGGGCATCAACATTGTTCTGCCGCGCCTGCCCGCCAACGTGATCGGCAACCTCACGCAGTACGGCGGAGGCAACGAGCCCTACCCGGTCGACACCTACCTCTACCGGTACGACACCGCCACCAGCACCTACCTCGCCACGCCCTTCGGGACGACGGCGAACAGCGCGAACTTCACCTTCAGCGACCTGCCCGATGGCAACTACCGCCTCGCCTTTCGTGACAGCAGCAGCGACCAGATTCTCACGTGGCGCATTCGCGACCGGTACGTCTCGCCCGGGTACCCGTCGGGTGGCTATGGAGACTGCTCGCTCGACTTCACTATCAGCACGGGTGGCGACCTTCAGCTGCCCAACATCGAGCTGACCCAGCAGGCGCAAACCGGCTACTGCGCGAGCCCGCCATACACCTCGCCGTCCGACAAGGCGGTCACGGGAACGGTCAGCAACACTGACTCGCTCAGTCCCACCGTGAACGCGAAGCTCTACAAGGTCGCCGGCGACGGCAGCGTCAGTGTTGTCGATGTCAGCCCGGTCGATCCCGCGTCGGGTGCGTACGCGCTCGACGGCGTACGCGATGACGGCGACTACTTCGTGCAGTTCGTCCCTGACGCAGCCAGCACGTACCTGCCGATGCTGCTCGGTGACGCTGGCACCGTGAAGTGGGCGAAAGACGACGCGGCGTTCAACGACTTCGCAGCGAACAGCACTTTCGCCATCGACGTCTCTGACGCGTCCACCCTGAGTGGTCACGACATCACGCTCGAACAGGGTGCCCTGTTCAGCGGCACGCTGCTGACAGAGTTCGGCGATGCCATTCACGGCCAGGTGACCTTCACCAACGTCAACGACCCGACCGACACCCTCACCGTCACCGGCAACGGCGATGGCTGGGGATCGTGGCGAGCGGTGCTGCCGGTCGGCGGAACCTACAGCCTGCGCGCGGTCGCCCTCGAGGGCTACTACGCCTCGGAGTACTGGCAGAATGCGACCACCCTCGCCGCCGCCACCTTGGTCGGACCGTTGATCGGTGGCGACTACGGCTCCTTTGAGTTCCGCCTTGCCGACTCGCCGGCGTCGCTCTATGGCTACCTCTCTGACGTGACCGACGATGACCCCATCACCGTGCACCTGTTCACCGAAGACAGCTATGGCACCTGGCAGCCGGTCGCGGTGCTGGACTCCGTCGACGCGGAGGTGTACTTCAGCAACCTCGACGGCGGCATCTACCGCATGCGCTTCGAGAAGAACGGCCAGTGGCTGCAGACGACCAGCTCGCGAACCGGCACGCTGCCCGACGCAGGCGGCCCGTACTCTGCCCCGACCTGCTTCGTGTCCATCGACGGGGTTGCCGATGGCTCCCCGTCGTTCATCGAGGCGAACTTCGACTCCGGCAACCAGACGGCCCTCTGCGAGGCCGAGCCTGACCCCGAGGGCGATGTGACGGGGCGCGTGGTCTCCTCTGCCGCTACCGGCAGCGAGAACGTCGCCGGAGTCACGGTGATGCTGATGGACGGCATGAACTTCCGCTACTTCGACGCCGTCACGAACGCCCAAGGTGAGTTCACCATCGAGGACGTGCCCAACGGCGACTACGGAATCGTCATCGCTCCGACCATGGGCGCCCACGTGAACGGCACCCACGAGTACCTGTACGTCACCGAGGACACCTTCGAGGGCGGCAAGGACCTCGGCGACATCGTTCCGCTGCGCCTCGGCAACGTCTCTGGCGACATCGCCGACTGGGACGAGGCCACCATGGCCGGTGCATCGGCGACCGTCTACCAGTACATCGACTGCGGTTGCGCGGATCCCACGTGGGAGTCCGTCGGCATCCCGGTCGAAATCGACAGTGACGGGCACTTCGACGCGCCCGGCATCGCCGAGGACGGCCAGTACAGCGTCTTCGTCGACTTCGACGGTATGTACGTCGACTCGTTCATCGGTGGCGGCACCAGTGCCCCCACTGCGCCCTTCACCGGAACGGCGGAGCTCGACTACACCTATGCCACTGCGACCGTCCCGTTCGTCGAGCTGGTCGCCATCACCGGCACGGCCTTCTACGGCGACTTCCCGCTGGAGTACGGCTACGTCTACGCGGAGCTGCCCGACGGCAGCTACTACGAGACCGAGGTGACCGAGGACGGCAGCTACGAGCTGCTCGTTGCTCCGAACCAGGACTACCTCGTCAGCGTCTGGTACGACTCGCTGATGATCCAGTACTACGAGGGCGTCAACTACGACCCCGACTTCGGCGGTCCGTTCACCGGAACGGCGGTCCCCGTCGGCGATAGCTCAGTGAGCGGCATCAACTTCTCGCTCATCGCGCCGCAAGACGACACCTTCTACCTCTACACCGGAACGGATGCCGGATTCCCCGGTGCCTCGTACCAGTTCAACGACGTCGAGGTGCACCTGTACCAGTACGTCGTCGACGGCTGGGAAGAGGTCGCCTCCGAGGTGACCGGGCCGTACGCAGAGCTCACCTCCTCGGGCGGCGGCGACTACCGCCTGCGCTTCTCCAAGGACGGCGAGTGGCTGAACGTCGAGCAGATGCAGTGGGACAACTACCTTCCGCCCTTCGACGAGAGCGACGGCTACGTTGCCGTCGACTCCTGCTTCATCGAGTTCTCTGACCTCGACCACGGCAGCCAGGTCTCGATCGACGCGATCCTCGATCCCGACGGCGTCGCCTCCGGCTGCGGGCCGGAGGACACCGTCGAGCACTTCGAGGTGCTCGGCAGCACGGTGCAGTCGGACACCTTCGTCAACGCCCCGATCGTCGGGCAGACCGTGACGCTGACCAACACCACCACCGGCTACGTCTTCACCACGACGACGGACAGCAACGGCGTCTACGACTTCACGGGAGTGACCGCGGGCACCTACACCCTCAGCGTGCCGACCGCGGTCGGCTCGAGCGGATACGCCTACGTCAGCCACACCCAGACGGTCGTCGTGGACGACCTGGAGGCGCTCGATCCCATCAAGCTCACCCGCTACGGCAACGTCGAGCTTGAGATTGCCAACTGGGACGCGAGCATGGCCGGCGCGACCGCGCAGGTGCAGCTCGAGGGCCCCGCGGGCGTCTGGACGCCGGTCGGACTGCTCGGCACCGTCGACAGCGCCGGCACCATCCTGGTTCCCGCGATCGCCGTAACGGGCACCTACCGCGTCTGGGTCGACCTTCCTGCCGGCTTCGTCGACGGCTACGTGACCGAGTGGTACAGCCCCGACGTGACGGCAGAGCTGGACGGCGTCGCGGAGTACGACATCGACGACGTCGCGTTCCGTGCGCTGACCATGATCAGCGGCGTCGTGCGCCTCGGTGCGACTCCGGTCGCCGGAGCCGCGGTCACCGCCGAGAACTCGGCTGGCTACGTGTGGTCGGCGACGACCGCCACTGACGGCAGCTTCTCGATGGCGGTGCAGGTCGACGAGACCTTCACCCTCGAGGCCACCAAGGCGGGCCTCGTGCGCGCTATCGACACCGCCTTCGTCGTCGGCTTCGCGCCGGTCACCAACGTCGACCTCGCGATGAAGTACTCGACCTTCTTCGTCGAGACCTACACCGGAGCGGAGCCGCTCACCGTGCACCTCTACAAGAAGGTGACCGGCGGTTGGCAGGAGGTCGCGAGCGACACCTACACCGAGGTCTACCTCTGGTCGACGCTCAGCGGTGACTACCGCCTGCGCTTCTCCGACGGGGCCGACTGGCTCGCGGTCAGCGAGTACGAGCTCGACGGCACGACGGTGACCCCCGCATCCGATGTCTGCTTCATCGACGTCGCGCCGGCCGTCGGCGGCTCAGAGTACGAATTTGTCATCGACCCGGTCGCGAGCACCGAATGCGGGGCGGAGCCGGCGGTGGTCGCGCCTCCCGTGACGCCCGGAACGACGGGCTCTGGCACGAAGAAGCCGGTCGCGTTCACGACGCCGGTGGTGACGGCCCCCACGGAGGAGGTCGTTCCGACGTCCACGCCCACCCCGACGCCCGAGCCCAGCGATAGTGCGACGGCGGAGCCGGAGAACGAGACGTCGGATGGAGCCGAAGGCGAAGGCACCACCGCATCCGCGCCCGATCTCACCTGGGTGTTCGTGGTGGCCGGAATCCTCGTGCTGCTCGTGCTCGCCGGTGGAGCCGTCTACCTGGTGCGTCGCCGGCCGTAGTCAGCCCGCAAGGCCGTCGCGCAGCTCTGAGACCAGAGAGGCGACGACGGCCTTGAGGCTGCCGCCGTTCGCCTCGGCGACGGCGAGCTGGCGCTGGTAGCCCGCTCCGCGATCGAGGATGCCACGCACCGCCTGCAACTCGGCCACGCAGCCGAGGCGCTCGGCGACCGGCTCCAGCCGCTGCAGCAGCGCGATCGTGTCGTCGCGCACGAGGCCCTCGTTGCCGTGCGAGTCCTGGATGATGATGGCGTCGAGCCCGTACCGGGCCGCGCGCCACTTGTTCTCGCGCACGAACCACGGCTGCATCGTCGGCAGCTGCTCGCCGTTGTCAAGGCGAGTGCTGAGGTCTTCGACGAGGCACTGCGCGAGCGCGGCCAGCGCTGCGACCTCCTCGACGCTCGAGAGACCGTCGCAGTAGCGCAGCTCGATGGTGCCCCACTTGGGCGACGGGCGCACGTCCCACCGCAGCTCGGAGTGGTCGTCGATGACGCCGACGTGCGTGAGGTCTTGCACGAGCTCCTCGTAGTTCGCCCAGGCGCCGAGCTGAGGGGGGAGGCCGGCGGTCGGCAGCTGCTGGAACAGCAGGGCGCGGTTGGAGGCATAGCCGGTGTTCTCGCCCACCCAGAAAGGACTCGAGGCCGACAGCGCCTGAAAGTGCGGGTAGTAGGTGAGCAGGGCGTTGACGATCGGCAGCACCTTCTCGCGGTCGTCGACGCCGACGTGCATGTGCACCCCCCAGATCATCATCTGGCGGCCCCACCACTGGGTGCGGTCGATGAGGGTGGCGTAGCGCTCGCTGTCGGGGGTGACCCCCTGCTGAAACCACTGGCTGAAGGGGTGCGTGCCAGAGCACATGAGGTCGACCCCGAGGTCGTCGGTGACTACCCGCACCCGCTCGATCATGCGCTCGAGGTCGCCGACCGCGTTCGCGACGTGGTCGTGGGGGCCGCTGACCACCTCGACGGTGTTGGTCAGCAGCTCTGCGGTCACCTGGGGAAATCCGTCGCCGTGCTTCGCGCCCATCCGTCTCAGAATCTCGGGGGCGCTCGGAGACAGCTCGCCGCTCGTGTGGTCGACCACGGCGAGCTCCCACTCGAGGCCGACGTTCGAGCGGCGGCTTGAGCCGAATTCGATCTCCATCCAGTGATTCTTGCCTATGAGGCAGCGAGAACCGCCAGCTTTCGCTATGAGTCGGTGGCTGCTAATACGGTGGCCCCATGAAGCCCTCTGTGCTGGTCGCCATCAGCGTGACGATTCTGGCCTGGGCCAGCGCGTTCATCGTCATCCGCTACGCGGGCGCATCGTTCGAGGGCGGCTCGCTCGCTCTCGCCCGCCTCAGCGTGGGTGCGCTGCTGCTCGGCGTTGTCGTGCTGCTCGGCCGAAAGTGGGTGCGTCCGAACCGCACCGAGTGGCTGCTGATCACGGGATTCGGTGTGCTCTGGTTCGGCGCGTACAACGTCGCGCTCAACATCGCGGAGCACACCATCGACGCGGGAACGACGGCGATGATCGTCAACATCGGGCCGATCCTCATCGCGATCGGCGCGGCGGTGTTTCTGCGCGAGGGCTTTCCTCGCTGGCTCGCCATCGGTGCGGCCATCGCCTTCGCCGGGGTCGTGCTCATTGGCATCTCGACCGGCTCGATCACCGGGGGAGACGGGGTCGGCGTGCTCTGGGCTCTGCTCGCGGCGCTCACCTACGCCGCGGGAGTGCTGCTGCAGAAGCCCGCGCTGAAGCGGCTTCCCAACGCCCAGGTCACCTTTCTTGGATGCGCGATCGGCCTCGTCGCCTGCCTTCCCTTCGCTGGTCAGCTGGCTTCCGATCTCGCAGCGGCACCGACCTCGGCCATCGTCGCGGCGGTGTACCTCGGCGCAATCCCGACGGCCCTTGCCTTCAGCACCTGGGCCTACGCCCTCTCGCGGCTCCCCGCGGGGCAGCTCGGAGTCTCGACCTACATCGTGCCCCCGCTGGCGATCCTGCTCGGCCTTCTCGTCTTCACCGAGGTGCCCGCACCGCTCGCCATCGCGGGTGGCGTTCTGTGCCTTGTCGGAGTCGCGGTCTCCCGCATCCGGCCCCGGGTACCCGCACCGGCGAAATCCGTGGCAGAATAGCGAGTTGAGTCCACCGAAGCCCGACCCTCTAATCGGCCCGGTGTGACCCCATCAGAGCTTTCGCCCCGAGTGTGCCCCCACGCTCACGGTGCAGTTGTTCGCCACCATCGCATTAACCAGGAGTAATTGTGGCTGTAAAGATTCGTTTGAAGCGCCTCGGCAAGATCCGTGCGCCCTACTACCGCATCGTCGTTGCCGACTCGCGCACCAAGCGCGACGGTCGTGTCATCGAGGAGATCGGCAAGTACCACCCGACCGAGGAGCCCTCGTTCATCGAGGTCAAGTCCGACCGTGCGCAGTACTGGCTCGGCGTCGGCGCTCAGCCGTCCCCGCAGGTTGAGGCAATCCTCAAGCTCACGGGCGACTGGGGCATCTTCAAGGGTGACAAGAACGCCAAGAGCACGGTTCGCGTTGCCGAGCCCAAGGCCGTCTTCCAGGCCGACGAGAAGAAGAAGCCGGTGCTCAAGCCCAAGGCTGAGAAGGTCGTCGAGGCTCCCGTTGTCGAGGAGGCCCCGGC
>JBIIAR010000217.1:0-4529 GCA_044239765.1 Microbacteriaceae bacterium | reverse complement strand
GTCATGACCGCTGCCACCCTCGAGGAGGCCATCGAGCTGCAGAACGCGAGCCCCTACGGCCTGACAGCCGGCATCCACTCGCTCGACCCCCGTGAGGTCGAAGAGTGGACGGACACCGTGCAGGCCGGCAACCTCTACGTCAACCGCGGCATCACCGGCGCCATCGTGCAGCGCCAGCCCTTCGGCGGCTGGAAGCGCAGCTCTGTGGGCACGGGAGCCAAGGCCGGAGGTCCGAACTACCTCTACACGCTCGGCACCTGGACCGCGGTCGATCCCGCTGAGAGCGAGGACCTGCGGCTCGACGAGCTGTCAGATGCCGTCGCCTCGATCGTGAAGAAGGCGCAGGCAGGAATGAGCTTCGCCGAGTTCAGCTGGGTGCGCAGCGCTGCGCTGAGCGACGAGGCCGCGTGGATGCAGGAGTTCGGCTCGAGCCGCGACGTCTCGGCCCTCGGGGTGGAGCGCAACGTGTTCCGCTACAAGCCGGTGCCCGTCACGATCCGCCTGTCAGAAGGACAGCCGATGGGGGAGCTCGTTCGACTCGTCGCCGCTGCGACCCGTGCGAAGGCGCCGATCGCGATCAGCTCTGCACTGCCGATTTCCGCGGCGCTCATGGCGGCCTTCACCGCGCCACTTGCCCCGGTGAAGGTGCTGTCGGTGAAGGTGGAGACCGACGAGCACTTCCTCTCCAGTGGTGTCACGACGAGCCGCGTTCGCATCGCCGGCCCCGGGGCCTTCGCGCTCGCCGAGGCCCTCGACGGTGACCCGGACGTCGCGATCTACTCCGGCGACGTCACCGTTGCCGGTCGCGTCGAGCTGCTGCCCTTCGTGCACGAGCAGGCGGTCAGCGTCACCGCGCACCGCTTCGGCAACCCCGACCCCGCCATGGAGGCCCTAGCTCTGTAGGGCCGCCTTTGCCAAGGCGAGCGCTTCATCCGCCGAGACACCAAGCGCGTGGATGCGGTCGGCATAGGCGCGCGCCGCCAGCTGCGCCTGCTGCTGGCTGTCATCCCCGAAGGTCGAGACGATCGTGCCGTTGCGGCCGTGCGTCTCAAGCACCCCGAGGTCTTCCAGCTGCCGGTAGGCGCGGGCGACCGTGTAGGGGGCGACGCTCAGCTCGGTGGCCAGCGCTCGCACCGTCGGCAGCTTGGTGCCGGCGGCGAGGGTGCCGTTTTTGACCGCATCCTGAATCTGCGTGGTCAGCTGCTCGTTCTTCGCGATGGGTGAGGCGTCGTCGAGGGAGATGCGAAACATGGGTTTCAGCGTAGCCATCACGGTGCCGGGGGCGTGTGCGTTTCGAGAAAGCGGTAGACCTCGGTCGCATCAACGCCCGGCGAGACGGTCGAGAGCAGCGACGAGTGCATGCGCGCGCTGGGGCGTGCGTGGTCTTTCCAGCTCGCCGCGAGGGGAGCCGGCGGGCGCCGGCAGCACGACTCGTCGGGGCAGGTGGAGCTAAAGCGCTTTGTCGTGTCGCGACCCCGAAACCAGCGCGCGCTGGCGAAGGGCGTTCCGACACTCACCGAGAAGGCGCCCTGCGCAGTCGACTGGATGCTCGAGGTGCACCAGTAGGTGCCCGCTGGCTTGTCGGTGTACTGGTGGTAGGGGCTGAAGCGGTCCTCGACGGCGAAGACCTGCCGTGCGCTCCAGTAGCGGCAGACGAGCTGCCCCTCGACGGCGCCGAGCACGTCGGTTGGAAACGCCGCGCCGTCGTTCTCGTAGGCCTTCGAGATGGTGCCGCTCTCGTGCACCTTGAGAAAGTGCACCGGAATCTCAAGGTGCTTCGTGGCCAGGTTGGTGAAGCGGTGCGCGGCCGTCTCATAGGTGACGGCGAAGGCATCGCGAAGATCCTCGACCGACAGCTCGCGCTGCGCCTTCGCCGCGGTGAGAAAGTCGACGGCTCCCCGCTCTGGGATCAGCAGCGCTGCCGCGAGGTAGTTCGTCTCGACGCGCTGGCGCAGCAGCGCGCCATAGTCCTCGGGCTCGGTGAAGCCGAGCGCGTGGGCGGCGAGCGCCTGCAGCAGGGCAGAGCGCGGGTCGTGGCCGGAGTTCGAGACCGGAAGGTAGATCCGTCCGTTCTTCGTGTCGGTGACGGAACGGGTGGACCCGGGCAAATCGCTGACGAAGTGCAGCGAGAAGCCGAGGTGAGAAGCGAGATCGGATGCGACCCGCTGCGACAGCGGACCCCCGGCATGCCCCACAGCCCGAAGCAGCTCGGCGGCGAGGCTCTCGAGCTGCGGAAAGTAGTTGTCCTGCCGCCGCATCGACCGCCGCAGCTCTGCGTTGGCCCGCCGGGCCTCCTCGGGGGTCGCCGCGCGCTCGCGGTGCAGTCGCTCCAGCTCAGCGTGCAGCCCCAGAATCGTCTCGATCGCCTCGTCGCTGAGGGTCTTGCGAACCGGCAGGGCGGGCAGGCTCAGACTGGCGTAGAGGGGGCCGCGCTGTGCGCGCTCCAGGGCTATCTCCAGAGCATCGCGGCCGGTCGGCGGCTCGGGGCTGAGCAGGTGGTCAAGGCTCACACCGAGGGCGCGGGCGATGTGCTGCAGCTCGCTGACCCGCGGCTCGCGCTTGCCGTTCTCGATGACCGACACCTGTGACGCAGCGCGGCCGATCGCTGCCCCGAGGTCGTCGAGGGTCATTCCGCGGTCGGAGCGCGCCTGGCGCACCCGCTTGCCTATCGTCAGCGAATCGAGCATGTACTCATCGTCGAGGGGAGTGTGAGCGTCGTTACCCATGGTCACAGCCTCGCACGACGGCTTCTTCTGGCAAATAGAAGAATGCCGAATCTTCTGCGGCATTGGCCGTGAAGAACCGCGCCGGGGCGGCGGAGGGTGGAGTCACGACCGGATACGAAGGAGCATCCCATGAACAGAACAGGCGACCAGACGCAGACCACGGCGCAGCTCGAGACGAGCTGGAAGACCGACGCGCGGTGGAACGGCGTCGTGCGCGACTACTCCGCAGACGATGTCATCGCGCTGCGGGGCAGCGTGATGGAGGAGCGCACCCTCGCCCGTCGAGGCTCCGAGCGGCTGTGGCAGCTCATCCACAGCGAGGAGTGGGTGCCCGCGCTCGGCGCCCTCACCGGCAACCAGGCCGTGCAGCAGGTGCGCGCCGGGCTCAAGGCGATCTACCTCTCGGGCTGGCAGGTCGCGGCCGACGCCAACCTCAGCGGCCAGACCTACCCCGACCAGAGCCTCTACCCGGCCAACTCGGTGCCGGCCGTCGTTCGCCGCATCAACAACGCACTGCTGCGCGCGGACCAGATCGAGACGAGCGAGGGATCCACCGCGATCGACTGGCTCGCCCCGATCATCGCCGACGCCGAGGCCGGCTTCGGCGGCCCACTCAACGCCTACGAGCTGATGACCTCGATGATCGAGGCCGGAGCCTCGGGGGTGCACTGGGAAGACCAGCTCGCCTCGGAGAAGAAGTGCGGACACATGGGAGGCAAGGTGCTGATTCCGACCGGACAGCACATCCGCACCCTCAACGCCGCCCGCCTCGCTGCCGACGTCGCCGGTGTTCCGTCCGTCATCATCGCGCGCACCGACTCGCTCGCCGCCGACCTCGTCACGAGCGACATCGACGAGCGCGACCGGCCCTTTCTCACCGGGGACCGCACGAGCGAGGGCTTCTTTCGCACGCGCCCCGGTATCGACACCGTGCTTGCCCGCGGGCACGCCTATGCTCCCTACGCAGATCTGCTGTGGGTTGAATCCAGTGAGCCCGACCTCGAGCTCGCCCGAACCTTTGCCGAGAGCATCCACAAGGAGTTTCCCGGCAAGAAGCTGGCATACAACTGCTCGCCCTCGTTCAACTGGAAGAGCCACCTCGACGATGCGACCATCGCGAAGTTCCAGCGTGAGCTGGCGTCGATGGGCTACGCCTTCCAGTTCATCACCCTCGCGGGATTCCACGCGCTCAACCACTCGATGTTCACCCTCGCCAAGGACTACAGCGAGCGGCACATGAGCGCCTATGTCGACCTGCAGGAGGCCGAGTTCGCCTCCGAGGCGAGTGGCTACACGGCCACCAAGCACCAGCGGGAGGTCGGCACCGGCTACTTCGACCGCATCGCTACCGTGCTCAACCCGGGCAGCGAGACCCTCGCCCTGGTCGGCTCGACCGAATCCTCGCAGTTTCACTGAAACCGACCTTCGACTGACAAGGACACATCATGACCACCCAGAACCGCATGGAGGTGCTCGCCACTGGTGACGAGCGCTTCGACGAGATCCTCACCCCCGAAGCACTGCGCTTCTTGACCCGGCTGCACGACCACTTCGCTGGCCGCCGTCACGAGCGCCTCGCCGCCCGCATGGAGCAGCGTCGCACGATCGACAACGGCCGTGACCTCGGCTTTCTCTCGACCACGCGCCTCGTGCGCGAGGACCCGAGCTGGCGGGTCGCCGGCCCGGGGCCGGGACTCGACGACCGCCGCGTCGAGATCACCGGACCGACCGATCGCAAGATGACCGTCAACGCGATGAACTCCGGGGCGAAGGTGTGGCTGGCCGACCTGGAGGACGCCACGA
>JBIIAR010000258.1:0-3839 GCA_044239765.1 Microbacteriaceae bacterium | reverse complement strand
GACCGTCATGACGTTCATCTCGAACATGCGATGCCAGTCCTCGGCCGCGCTGTCCTCGACAGAGGCCAGCCCGATTGCTCCACCGGCGTTGTTGACGAGCGCGTGGATGCCGCCGCCCTCGGCAAGAAAGTCGCGAAGCGCATCCACGTCTTTCTGCTTCGTCAGGTCGGCCACGAAGGTCTCTGCCCCCGTCTCGGCGGCGAGCGCCGCGAGCTTCTCGACGCGTCGGGCGACGCCGACCACCTGCCAACCGTGCTCGCGGAGCAGGCGAACGGTCGCCGCCCCTATCCCAGAACTGGCACCGGTGACAACCGCACGACGTGAACTCATCCCTCAAAAGTACCGCCGGTAGGGTGGGTCGGGATGACAGTCGCCTCGGCCCCAGCACGCCCCCGCGTTCCCTTCTGGGACAACGCCCGGTTCATCAGCGTCACGCTGGTGGTGATCGGGCACGGCATTCAGCGCCTGACGAGCGACTCCGACAACGCGCTGGTGCTCTACCTGTTCATCTACGCCTTCCACATGCCGGCCTTCGCCATCATCAGCGGCTACTTCTCGAAGGCCTCGCCGCCGACGACGCGGCGCATGAAGAAGGTGCTCACCGATGTGCTGCTGCCCTACATCATCATGGAGACGATCTGGACGATCGTGCAGTTCGTCTTCGAGGGCAAGCAGGAATTCAACCCGACGAACCCGAGCTGGACGCTGTGGTTTCTTCTCGCCCTCGGAATCTTCCGGCTGATCCTGCCCTACCTCGTTCTCGTGCGCATGCCGCTGCTCTGGGCGCTGCTGCTCTCAGTGATGGTCGGCTACTTCAGCAACGTCGACAGCACCTTCTCGCTCTCGCGGGCGATCGGCATCCTGCCCTTCTTCGTGCTCGGCTGGCAGGCGCGGCAGTGGGGCATCATCGACCGCTTTCTCGCGCTCGGGCGCGCCGTGTGGGTGGTGCGCGGTATCGCGGTCGCGGTCTTCGCGGCGTGGCTGGCCGTTGTCATTCTCGGCATCCAGCAGTGGCGTGCCATCGACCTGCGGTTCTGGTTCTTCTACGACGACTCGTACAAGGGCCTCGGCGAGAGCGAGTGGTGGGCGGGCTTCGTGCGGCTCGGACTCATCGCGCTGGCGGTGCTGCTCAGCGCCGCACTGTTCGCGCTGATTCCCCGTAGCGACACGTGGATCACCAGCCTCGGCCAGGCGACCATGTACGTCTACCTGCTGCACAGCTTCATCCTCTACCCGCTGCGTGAGACCGGTGTTCTCAAGGGCGAGCACTCGTCGGCGGTGTGGCTGGTCGGCATGGTCTTCGCCTGTATCGCGATCTCGATCCTGCTGACGGCACCGATCATCCGCCGCGTCTTCCGGCCCCTCATCGAGCCGAAGCCCCGGTGGCTGTTCATCGAGACCGATGACAAGCCGGCCAGGCAGTCCAAGACCGACCCGACCGGCGCGCGCCGCACCTAGCTCTCGCGATTCAGCGTCAGTGCAGGCTGACCCGCTTCGGCAGCACGAACACCAGCGCGAAGCTGATGACCGCGAACACAGCGCTGACGAACAGGGCGACGGTGGCCGCCTGGCCGAAGGCGACAGCGACATCCGCTTCGCTGCGGATTCCGAATGAGTCCACGAGCCCGAAGAGGATGCTGCCGATCACGGCAATGCCGACCGCCGAGCCGATGCGCTGCATGGTTCCGATCACACCCGACGCCGCACCCGCCTCGGAGCGGTCGACGGTCGCCGTGATGAAGCGCGCATTCGGGGCGATGAACAGTCCGGAGCCGAAGCCGGCGATGAGCATCGGGGCAAGCAGCATCCAGTTGGTCACGTCGAGCACCGGCGTCAGCAGCAAGATCAGCCACAGGGCGATGAGGCCGATCGACAGAAGACCGACGCCGATCGAGAGCACCGTGCGCCCCAGCTTCTGCGCGAGGCGGTCGCTCTGCGCCGCACCGATGATCGACCCGATTGCGAAGGGCGTCGAGACGAGGCCCGACTCGAGGGCGGTGTGGCCGAGACCCGCCTGCCAGAACAGCGAGATCGTGAAGAAGATGCTGGTGAAGGCCGCGAAGTAGACGAGGGCGAGCACGACACCGCCGGTGAAGGCCGGGCGCGCGAACAGGTGCGGCGGCACGAGCGGCTCCTGGCCGCGCGCGACGACAGAGCGCTCCCAGAAGGCGAACAGCACCATGAGCACGACACCGCCGCCGAGAGACAGGTAGGTCCAGAGCGGCCAGCCCTCGTCCTGTCCCTGGATGAGCGGCACGAGGAGGGCGACCAGTGAACCGGTGAGCAGCCCGAGGCCGACCACGTCGGTCGAGAGCTTCTTTCCCTCGCCGCCGGCGGGCAGCAGGATCGCTGCGGCAATGAGGGCCAGAATGCCGATCGGGAGGTTGATGGCGAAGATCCAGCGCCATCCGCTCTCTTCGCCGAGAGCCTCGATGAGCAGGCCGCCGACGATCGGGCCGAGGGCGGACGACACACCGATCACAGCGCCCATGACGGCGAAGGCCTTGCCGCGCTTCATCGGCGGGAACATCAGCTGGATGAAGGCGGTGACGGCCGGGAAGAAGATTCCGCCGCCCAGGCCCTGCACGACGCGCGCGACGATCAGGTGGGTGCTGTCAGTGGCGAGGCCCGCCCAGACGCTGGCCCCGGTGAAGATGAACAGGCCGGCGAAGAACACCCATTTGTGGCCGAAGCGGTCGCCGAAGCGGCCGGCGGGGATCAGTGCGAGGCCGTAGGCAAGCGCGTAGCCGGAGATGATCCACGAGAGGGTGGCCTCTGACGCGTCGAGGCTCGTGCGAATGGTGGGAAGCGCCACATTGACGATGGTCGTGTCGAGCAGCGCCATGAAGGCGCCGGTCAGGATCACCGCGAGTGCGAGCCAAGCGCGCTTCGGGCTGACGGCGACCGGGCTGGTCGTCGTGGTGGGGGTGGTGCTCATTGCGGTGGTGCCTTTCTGGACTTCTCGTCGTTCAGGATCTCGGGGAGTGCCCCGAGCAGTTCTTCGTGCCAGGCCAGCTCGCCGCGAAGGCGGTGCAGGTCGTGGCGGATCACGTGCTTCTCGGTGACGCTGAGAAAGTGGGCGATGTGCTGCTGATGCAGCTCCTCGGCCTCCATGCGAGCGCGCAGCTCGGCCGCGCGGTTCTCGAGGATGTGCTGCAGCTCGTCAAGGTCGTCTGTGCCGAGACGCGCGAGGGCGAGGTCGACCGGATCCGGCCGCAGCACGATCGTCTCGAGGGCTTCGCGGCGGATCGCGGTGAGCGACACCCTCCCGGCCACGGTGATGCCGAAGACCTGGCGCTCTGGGTAGTTGCCCTCGCGCTCGGTGCGCACGGCCTCGATGAGCTCTTCGGCCGCGAGGCGCTTGATGGCCCCGTAGATCGCGCCGACCGTGACGTCAGCCCAGCTCTCGACGTGCTCCTGCTCGGCGAGCAGCCGCAGCGCATGCCCGTGCATGGGCCCCTGCTCTTCGAGAGAGGCGAGGATGAACAGGCGAATGGACGACACGGTCAACTACTCTCGCATGACTAGTCTCGAAAAGCTAGTCCGATCGCGGCTTGCGTTACGCCGCGTGTCCAGCTCGATTGCCGCGGCCCGCGAGCAAACCTAGGCTCGCTCGCGAGTGGGTGACTGATCCCGCCCACCGAGATGTGAGAAGGAGACGCTCATGAGCGACTGGCAGTTCGAGACCAAGCAGGTTCACGCGGGCGCACAGCCCGACCCGACCACCAACGCGCGCGCAACGCCGATCTACAAGACGACGTCGTACGTGTTCAACAGCACCCAGCACGCGCAGAACCTCTTCGCGCTCGCCGAGTTCGGCAACATCTACACGCGCCTGA
>JBIIAR010000216.1:0-4562 GCA_044239765.1 Microbacteriaceae bacterium | reverse complement strand
CAGTTCGGCACCGACTCGCGGCTGATCCGCATCTCGACGGTGCTGCGCAGCGGTGGCTTCGGCATCCCCGCCGAGGAGGGCGCGCTGCCGCTTATCCGCCTCGCGAGCGACACGAACGTGCCCGGTGGCAACGGCGGCTACTTCGACCGCCTGCAGCCGCACGGCGCGACGCCGAAGCAGGCGGATGACGAGGTCCTCGCCTCCGAGCTGTGGGAAGCGACCGCGAAGCTAGTTGGAGCTTAGGCTGCGGGCGGCACCGTCGGCCGTGATCCACGCGTACACCGTGTGCTCCTCGACGCCGCTGACCGGCAGCATCTCGCTGAGCCAGGCGTCGACAGAGCGACGCAGCTGCTGGCCACGCGAGCGGTCGAGCCAGCAGATGGCGAAGCGGCTGGGGGCGACGAGCTCTTCGACCTGATCAATCGAGTCGACCTCGATGAACACCTGACCGGTTGCCTTGGGGCCGAGCGTTGCAAGGAATGACCGAAACTCGGGGAGAGACGAGACGTCACCGGCAAGCAGAATGCGTTCTGTCGCGAGCTGGGTGGTCATGCATCCAGTATAGGCATGCCTTACCTAAGAGTGCGCTGCCAGTTACCACTGCGGCGGGTGCCGCTCCTGCCACCGCAGCCGCCGCTGCAGCTGCGCCCCGATCGCCAGCAGCGTGTGCTCTCCACCCGGTTGGCCGATGAGCTGCACTCCCATCGGCAGCCCCTCCGCAGTGACGTGCACGGGCAGGGTGATGGCGGGAAGTCCGCTGACGTTCACGAAGCTGGTGAAGGGCGTGTACTGGCACTGCTGCTCGAAGTTGCGCTCCGGATCCTCGCGGTCGTACCAGCCGAGCGGGCGGGGCGTGAGCGCCAGTGACGGGGTGAGCACCGCATCCACGTGGGCAAACTGGCGGACAACGCTGCGCTCGAAGCGGGTGAGCGCCTGCAGCGCCTGGCCGAGGTCTCGTGCGCTGAGCTCGCGCCCGCGTTCGACCAGCCAGCGCGTCAGCGGCTCGAGTATCTCGAGCTCTGCGCCCTCCGCCGGGATGCTCGCCGCCCCCGCCTGCCAGATCGTGCGAAAGTTCGGGGCGTAGCTGTCGTCTGGCTCGAGTGCGAGCGGCTGCAGGCCGTGGCCGATCGAGGCCAGGTGCGTCTGGGCGAGCTCGAGGGCCTCGGTCGCCTCCGGGGAGATCGTGATGTCGTAGGCCGAGTCCCACGGGCTGGTCGTCATGACCCCGATCTCGAAACGGCCCTCGCCGCGCATGGCCGCGTTGAGGTACGCACCGCCGTCCCAGGCGGGCGCCGCGGTTGCGTAGGGGTAATCGCCCTCGATCAGGGCGTCGAGAAGCAGGGCGGCATCCGCCACTGTTCTGGCGATGGGACCGGTCGCCACCAGCCCGGCGAGCGACAGAAACCCCGCGCCGCTCGGCACGCGACCACGGCTCGGCTTGAGGCCGACGAGACCGGTTGCCGCGGCGGGAATACGGATGCTGCCCCCGCCATCCGACCCCGGCGCCACCGGAAGAAGCCCCGCTGCAACCGCGGTCGCCGCTCCCCCGCTGCTGCCCCCGGCCCCGCGGCTGACGTCGTACGGGGTAACCGCCGGAGCACTGACGAGGTTCTCCGTGTAGCTCGGCAGCCCGAACTCCGGGGCATTCGTCTTGCCCAGGCTGATCGCGCCGGCGGCATCGCGCGCGAGCACTCCCTCGTCGGACTCCGCGGGCACGAAGTCAGCGAAGAGGCGCGATCCGAAGGTGGTGCGCACACCCGCGCGGCGCTCCAGGTCCTTGTCGCCGAGTGGGAGGCCCCAAAGGGCACCGGCCCTGCTGAGGGTGGCCTCGACGAGCTCGGCCCGCTCGAGCGCTGCATCCGCTGTCACCGTTGCGAAGGCGCCGAGGGCGGCGTGGCGCTCGATGCGCTCGAGGTAGTGCGTGACCAGCTCGGTCGGCGTGGTCTCGCCGCGGCGCAGCCAGTCGAGCTGCTCGTGGGCGGTGAGGTGGTGCAGCTCGAACATTTCTTCAGCCTAGGTCTTGACACCGGGTTGCCCACCTGATTGGTTAGTTACATGAGTAACCAACCAACTAACGGAGCGGCTCGTGGATGAGTCCCGCCCGATCTTCCTGCAGATCGCAGAGCAGATCGAGGGCGACATCATCAGCGGCGTACTCGCCGAAGAGACGCAGGTTCCCTCCACCAACGAGTTTGCCGCCTTCTTTCGCATCAACCCGGCCACCGCCGGCAAAGGCGTCAACCTCCTCGTCGACGAGGGAATCCTCTACAAGAAACGGGGCATCGGAATGTTCGTAGCAGAGGGCGCCCAGGCCCGCCTCGTGGCCAAGCGCCGCGACCAGTTCACCACCCAGTACGTTCGACCACTGCTCGAGGAGGCCGCCAAGCTCGGCATCTCCTCTTCGCAGGTGGCCGATCTGATCAGAAAGGAGGAGGCAGAATGACCGCAGTAGTCGAGGTCGCGGGCCTCACGAGAACATTCGGCAGCCTCGCGGCTGTCAACGACGCCACCTTCCGCGTCGAGCAGAACCAGATCTACGGCCTTCTCGGACGCAACGGAGCGGGCAAGACGACGCTCATGCAGCTGCTCACCGGCCAGCAGTTCGCCAGCAAGGGCAGCATCCGCGTCTTCGGCGAGAACCCCGTCGAGAACGCGGCCGTGCTGCAGAGCACGTGCTTTATCAAGGAGAGCCAGAAGTACCCGGACGACTTTCAGCCGCGCCACGTCTTCAAGAGCGCCGCGTGGTTCTTTCCCAACTGGGACGCGGACTTCGCCGCCCAGCTCGCCACGGAGTTTCGCGTGCCGCTCAAGCGCAAGATGAAGAAACTCTCACGCGGACAGGTCAGCGCCGTCGGCGTGATCGTCGGCCTCGCCTCCCGGGCGCCGCTGACCTTCTTCGACGAGCCATACCTCGGCCTCGATGCGGTCGCTCGGCAGCTCTTCTACGACCGGCTTCTCGAGGACTTCGCCGAGCACCCCCGCAGCATCATCCTGTCGACGCACCTCATCGACGAGGTGAGCAACCTGCTGGAGCACGTGCTCGTCATCGACGAGGGCCGCATCATCATCGACGCCCCCGCCGACGACCTGCGCGGATCGGTCATCAACGTCGTCGGATCGACAACCGCGGTCGACGCCTTCGTCGGCTCGCGCCCCGTGCTGCACCGCGACGGAGTCGGCGGGCTAGCGTCCGTCACCATCGGCGCCCTGACGCCGGCCGAGCAGGCCGCCGCCCGCACGGCGGGGCTTGAGCTCTCGCCCGTGTCGCTGCAGCAGCTCATCATTCGCACAACCACCGAGAACGAAACGGAGCAGAGCGCATGAGCGCCGTGGCAACGAAAACGCACAACCGCGTGCTGTCAGTGGTGAAGCTGCACTTCACCAACCCCTGGACCACGATCACCTTTCCGTGGATCGTCATGCTGACGATCATCGCCCTCACCGTGCTCGTCTGGATGCTGGTGCTCGCCAACATTCCCGACCCCGCGGACCGGGCCGGCGCGCGCGAGGGCTTCGGCTACAGCGGATCGAGCGGCTTCATCTTCGTCTACATGATCGTCGTAGCCGTGCAGTCCATCAACACGATGTTCCCCTTCGCGCAGGGCTACGGGGTCACCCGCCGCAACTTCGCCCTGGGCACCGCGGCCTACTTCGTGATTCTCTCGGTGTTCTACAGCATCGGGCTGACGGTCCTGTCGATCATCGAGGACGCGACCGGCGGGTGGGGAGTCGGTGGAAGCCTCTTCAGCGTCGCCTACTTCGGCGAGACGCCCGCCCAGCGGCTGTTCGTGTTCTTCGCGATCCTGATCCTGTTCTTCTTCACCGGGTCGGCCATCGCCGCGATCTACGTGCGCTGGAAGGGAATCGGCATCACGACCTTCTTCATCGCCCTCGGCTTTCTGCTCGTCGGTGCGGGGGCGCTCGCCACCCTCGTCGAGGGCTGGGACGAGATCGGCGCCTGGTTCGCGGCAGCCGGGCTCCTGGGCTCCTTCGCCTGGAGCTTCGTGATCTCGGCACTCGCAGCCATCGGCGGTTACGCCGTACTGCGTCGGGCGACGCCGAAGAGCTAGACCGCATGACCAACACGGGCCCGCACGCCGAAGGGCGCTCGGGCCCGTGTTGTAGGTTGACGGGTATGCGGGTGACAGCCATCATCAGTGCGACCCTGCTGGGCGTGCTGCTGGCCGGCTGCACACAGCAGCAGGCGCCTGACGCGGGGCCGAGCTCCAACCCGAGTGTGCAGCCGTCCGCGAGCGAGACCGCGGCCGCCGGTGACGAGGCGTTCACCCTTCCGACCGCCTGTGTCGACATCCTGCCCGCTTCGCGGCTCGCCGAGTTCGAGGCTGCGGGCGACGTTCTGCTCGGCGGCCCCGGCGGAATCTACGGTGACGAGTACCTGCTTGACCCCTCCCCCGAGCAGCGCGCCGGCGGCATCACCTGCATCTGGGGGTCGCCCGAGACCGAGATCAGCTCGGTCACCGTCTCAGTCGCTCCCCTCGCTGACGACACCCGCGAGGCCATCGTCACCGACCTCAGCGTCACCCAGGGGCTCAACGAGAGCG
>JBIIAR010000215.1:0-4585 GCA_044239765.1 Microbacteriaceae bacterium | reverse complement strand
CATGTACCTGCTCAGCCTCGGCGACACCGCGGGGGAGCCGTACCACATCGTCGGCTCCAGCCCGGAGGCGCTCGTCAAGGTCGACAACGGCCGGGTCTACATGCACCCGATCGCCGGCAGCCGCCCCCGCGGCGACAATCCGGAGCACGACCTCGAGCTCGCCGACGAGCTGCTCGCCGACAACAAGGAGAAGTCGGAGCACCTCATGCTCGTCGACCTCGCTCGCAACGACCTGCTGAAGGTCTGCGTTCCGGGGTCGGTCGAGGTGACGGAGTTCATGCTCGTCGAGCGCTTCAGCCACATCATGCACCTCGTGTCGAGTGTCGAGGGCAACCTGCGCGAGAACGCGAGCCCGATCGAGGTGTTCACGGCGACCTTCCCCGCCGGCACGCTGTCGGGCGCGCCCAAGCCCCGCGCTCTCGAGATCATCGACGAGCTCGAGCCCGCCCAGCGCGGTGTCTACGGGGGAGTCGTCGGCTACTTCGACTTCGCCGGTGACCTCGACCTCGCCATCGCGATCCGCACTGCCACGATCATCGGCGACACGGCCTACGTGCAGGCGGGTGCCGGCCTCGTCGCCGACTCCGACCCGATAGCAGAGCACCAGGAGTCGCAGAACAAGGCCGCCGCCCCGCTGCGTGCCGTCGCCATCGCCAACGGGATGCGGCGCGTGCAGTGACCGGACGCCGCATCAAGCAGATCCTGCTGCTCGGCGGCATCGCCGTCAGCGGGCTCGTGTTTCTCGGGTGGACCCAGCCGTGGTTCACCGTGGTCGTCACCGAGGGGCCGACACTTAGCGTCGCCGGGGATGTCGCCGCACCGGCGCTCTCTACGCTCGCGCTCACCTGCCTGGTGCTCGTCGGTGCGCTGACCATCGCCGGCCCGTTCTTTCGGGTGGTGCTCGGTGCGCTGCAGACGGCACTCGGCGCGACGATCGTGCTGTCGGGAGTGCTCGCACTGGTGGACCCGGTGAAGGCGTCGTCCGCGACCATCTCGGATGCCACCGGAATCGCCGGCAACGACTCGATTCACGCGTTGGTCGCCTCGGTCGCCGTCAGCGCGTGGCCCTGGGTATCGACGGTCGCTGGAGGTCTGCTCGCCGCTCTCGGCCTCGCCGTGGCCGTCACCGGGCGCCGCTGGCCCGGCTCGAGCCGCAAGTACAGCGCCGTGAAGCTCGAGCCTGAGGCGCCGCGCAGCGCCGTCGACGACTGGGACTCCCTCAGCGACGGCTCTGACCCGACGAGCCGCTAAGATTTAGCAGAACCCTACGAACGGAGCACGGCATGACCTTGGAATCAGAGACCGGCCACGGAAACTCGCCGGCCGCCTGGACCGCCGTCATCATCATGCTGATCGCCTTCGCGATCGGCACCCTCGCGTTCTGGTTCGACATCGCCTGGCTGGTCTGGGCATCGGCTGGCCTTCTCGTGCTCGGTGCGATCACCGGTCAGGTGCTGGCCAAGCTCGGCTACGGCGTGCGTGGCCCCCGGTATGCGCCGAAGAAGGCGCACAACTAGGGTGCTCGACTCCCTCGTAGCCGGAGCTCTCGCCGACGCTTCGGAGCGTCGTGCTGTCCGCAATCTCTCCCTCGTCGAGGCTGACGCGCTCGCGCGTTCCGCCGCCCTCGACGCCGTCGCCGCTCTCGCCCCCGCCGACCGGGTGAAGATCATCGCTGAGGTCAAGCGTGCGAGCCCCTCGCGCGGTGCCCTTGCCGAGATCCCCGACCCGGCCGCCCTCGCCGTCTCGTACGAGACCGGTGGGGCAAGCGCGATCAGCGTGCTCACCGAGGGCCGTAGGTTCGGCGGATCGCTCGCTGACCTCGAGGCGGTGCGCTCCGTCGTCAGCATCCCGGTGCTGCGCAAGGACTTCATCGCCGATCCGTATCAGGTGTTCGAGGCGCGTGCCGCCGGCGCAGACCTCGTTCTGCTTATCGTCGCCGCCCTCGAGCAGCACCAGCTGGTCGAACTGCACCGTCTCATCACCGAGCTGGGGATGACGGCACTGGTCGAGACCCACAGCGCCGACGAGGTCAGCAGGGCAGTCGACCTCGGTGCGAGCGTCATCGGCGTCAATGCCCGCGACCTCAGCACCTTCGAGCTCGACCAGGACCTCTTCGGGCGTCTGGCCGACTCGATTCCCAGCGGAGTGATCCGCATCGCGGAGTCGGCGGTCAAGACCGCCGCCGACGTCGCCCACTACCGCGCTGCCGGCGCGGATGTCGTCCTGGTCGGGGAGGCGCTGGTAACAAGCGACCCGATCGAAACCCTCGGGGAGTTCCTCGCATCATGACCACGCACCTCAGAGATGAAGTTGGACCGTACTTCGGCGAGTTCGGCGGGCGTTTCGTGCCAGAGTCGCTCGTCGCCGCGCTCGACGACCTGACCGTCGCCTACGAGGCCACCAAGACCGACCCCGACTTCGCCGCAGAGCTGACCGAGCTGCACCGCAGCTATACCGGCCGCCCGAGCATCATCACCGAGGTGCCCCGCTTTGCAGAGCACGCCGGGGGAGCCCGGGTCATCCTCAAGCGCGAAGACCTCAACCACACCGGCTCGCACAAGATCAACAACGTGCTCGGGCAGGCCCTGCTCACCAAGCGCATCGGCAAGACCCGCGTCATCGCCGAGACCGGCGCCGGACAGCACGGTGTCGCCACCGCGACCGCGGCAGCGCTCTTCGGCCTCGAGTGCGTCATCTACATGGGCGAGGTCGACACCGAGCGCCAGGCCCTCAACGTTGCCCGCATGCGCCTGCTCGGCGCCGAGGTTGTCTCGGTGACGACCGGCTCTCGCACGCTCAAGGACGCCATCAACGAGGCGTACCGCGAGTGGGTGCAGAGCGTCGACACGACCAACTACATCTTCGGCACGGTCGCGGGGCCACATCCTTTCCCTGCCATGGTGCGCGACTTCCAGAAGATCATCGGCGAGGAGGCGCGCCAGCAGGTGCTCGACCTCACCGGAAAGCTGCCGGATGCGGTGGCCGCCTGCGTCGGCGGCGGCAGCAACGCGATCGGCATCTTCCACGCCTTCCTCGACGACCCCGACGTGCGGCTCTTCGGCTTCGAGGCCGCCGGCGACGGTGCGGACACCCCCCGCCACGCCGCCACCATCACCAAGGGGCGCCCGGGCGTGCTGCACGGTGCCCGCAGCTACCTGCTGCAGGACGAAGACGGCCAGACCGTGGAGTCGCACTCGATCAGCGCCGGCCTCGACTACCCGGGCGTCGGCCCGGAGCACTCGTGGCTGAACGACCTCGGCCGCGCCGAGTACCGCCCGATCACAGACGACGAGGCCATGCAGGCCCTGCGCCTGCTCAGCCGCACCGAGGGCATCATCCCCGCCATCGAGTCGGCCCACGCCCTTGCAGGCACGATGAAGCTCGGCCAGGAGCTCGGCCCCGACGCTACGATCCTCGTCAACCTCAGCGGCCGCGGCGACAAGGACATGGAGACCGCGGGCAAGTACTTCGACATTTTGGACTCCAAGGCATGAGCGCTGTAGCGACGACCATCAAGGCCCGCGTCGACGCCGGCTCCGGCGCCCTCATCGGCTACCTTCCGGTCAGCTTCCCCAACCTGCAGACCAGCATCGACGCCGCCGTCGCGCTCGTCGAGAACGGCGTGGACGTGCTAGAGCTCGGTCTGCCGTACTCCGACCCGGTCATGGACGGCCTTGTCATCCAGAAGGCGACCCAGGCGGCCCTCGCCGATGGCTTCAAGCTGCGGCACGGCTTCGAGGCGGTCGAGGCCATCGCTGCGCGAGTCAGTGCGCCGCTGCTGGTGATGACCTACTGGAATCCGGTCGTGCAGTTCGGGGTAGAGAAGTTCGCCGTCGCACTCAAGGGCGCCGGGGGAGCGGGACTCATCACGCCCGATCTCATTCCCGACGAGGCCGGCGACTGGCTGTCGATCTCTGACGAGTTCGACCTCGACCGGGTGTTTCTCGCCGCGCCCTCGTCATCCGAGGCTCGCCTGCAGCAGGCGGTCGACCGCAGCCGCGGCTTCGTCTACGCCGTGTCGACCATGGGCATTACCGGTGCGCGCACCGAGATGGATGCGGCGGCACGGTCACTCGTCGGCCGCCTTCGTGACGTCGGCGCCACCACCACCTGTGTCGGAATCGGCATCTCGACGGCCGAGCAGGTGCGCGATGTCATCAGCTATGCAGACGGCGCCATCGTCGGCTCCGCCCTCGTCAACGCCCTCGCCGAGGGTGGCGTCGACGCCGTCGCGCGCACGGCAGCCGCTCTCTCCGCTGGCACTAGGCTTGCCTAGACTTCTTCTCGAAAGGTGATCACGGACGTGTTCGCACCCCTCAGCATCCCCAGCCCGTCGCTCGACTTCCAGTCCTTCGACATCCCCTTCGGCGAGTGGCTACACGGCATTCTGCCGTTCATCCCCGAGAACCAGGTGCTGACGATTCGCGCCTACGCGCTGGCAATCCTCGTTGGCATCGTCTTCGCCGTCTGGCTCACCCAGCGACGACTCACCGCCCGCGGAGCAGACAAGGGCGTCGTGCTCGACATCGCCATCTGGGCGGTTCCGCTCGGCATCATCGGCGCTCGCATCTTCCATGTGCTGACC
>JBIIAR010000213.1:0-4634 GCA_044239765.1 Microbacteriaceae bacterium | reverse complement strand
CCGACGTAGAGCACACGGCCCTGGTCGTCTTTGAAGCGGTACACGCCGGGGCTCGTCGGGATCTCTCCCGCCTTGGGCCTCCAGCTGACGGTCTCCGACACCTGAGCCACGTTACGCGCGAATGCCCTCGAGCACCTCGCGAAGGAACATGCCGGTGTGGCTGTCCTTGACCTTGGCGATCTGCTCTGGAGTGCCCTCGCTGAGGATCTTGCCGCCGCCCGCGCCCCCTTCAGGGCCGAGGTCGATGATCCAGTCGCTCGACTTGATCACGTCGAGGTTGTGCTCGATGACGATGACGGTGTTGCCCTTGTCGACGAGGCCGTTGAGCACGAGCAGCAGCTTGCGCACGTCTTCGAAGTGCAGGCCCGTGGTCGGCTCGTCGAGCACGTAGATGCTGCGGCCGTTCGAGCGCTTCTGCAGCTCGGTGGCGAGCTTGACGCGCTGCGCCTCGCCGCCCGAGAGGGTCGTTGCGCTCTGGCCGAGACGCACATAGCCGAGGCCGACATCGACGAGGGTCTTGAGAAAACGGTGGATCGCACCGATCGCCTCGAAGAACTCCGCCGCCTCGCTGATCGGCATGTCGAGCACCTCGGCGATGTTCTTGTTCTTGTACTTCACCGCCAGCGTCTCGCGGTTGTAGCGGTCGCCGTGGCACACCTCGCACGCGACGTAGACGTCAGGCAGAAAGTTCATCTCGATCTTGATCGTGCCGTCGCCAGAGCAGTTCTCGCAGCGGCCGCCCTTGACGTTGAAGCTGAACCGGCCGGGAAGGTAGCCGCGGGCCTTGGCATCCTGCGTCTCAGAGAACAGGGTGCGGATGCGGTCGAAGACACCCGTGTACGTCGCCGGGTTCGAGCGCGGCGTGCGCCCGATCGGGTTCTGGTCGACGTGCACGACCTTGTCGAGGTTCTCGAGGCCGGTGACCCGGGTGTGCTTGCCGGGAATCTGGCGGGCGCCGTTGAGCTCGTTCGCGAGCACCTTGTAGAGGATGTCGTTGACGAGGCTCGACTTGCCAGAGCCGCTGACGCCGGTGACGGCGGTGAGCGTTCCGAGCGGGAAGTCCACGGTCACGTCGTGCAGGTTGTTGGCCTTCGCCCCCACCACGGTGATCTGGCGCTTCTTGTCGATCGGGCGGCGCTTCTTCGGCGTGGCGATCGCGCGGCGGCCGGCGAGGTAGTCGCCTGTGACAGAGTTCTCGTTCTTCAGCAGGTCTTCGTACGACCCCGAGTGCACGACCTCACCACCGTGCTCGCCCGCGCCCGGTCCGATGTCGACGATCCAGTCGGCGGTGCGAATCGTGTCTTCGTCGTGCTCGACGACGATGAGCGTGTTGCCCAGGCTCTTGAGCTTGACGAGCGTCTCGATGAGCCGACGGTTGTCGCGCTGGTGCAGGCCGATGGACGGCTCGTCGAGCACATACAGCACGCCGGTCAGGCCGGACCCGATCTGTGTCGCGAGGCGGATGCGCTGCGCCTCACCACCGCTGAGCGTCGCGGCTGCCCGGGCCAGCATGAGGTAGCTGAGCCCGACCTCGAGCAGAAACTCGAGGCGAAGGCGGATCTCGCGCAGAACCTGCGCCGCGATCTTCGCCTCGCGATCGGTGAGGGTGAGGGCGTCCATGAAGGCGTGGGCATCAGCCAGCGACAGGTCGCAGACGTCGCTGATGCTGCGGTCGTTGACCGTCACCGCGAGCACCTCGGGCTTGAGGCGCTTGCCCTCGCAGACCGGGCACGGAATCTCGCGCAGGTAGCTCGCGTAGCGCTGGCGCTGCACGTCGGTCTCGGCCTCGAGGTACTTGCGCTCGATGTAGGGGATGACACCCTCGAAGCCGGTGGTGTACTTCATCTCGCGGCCGAAGCGGTTCTTCCACTTCACCTGCACCTCGAAGTCGTTGCCGTGCAGAATGGCGTACTGCGCCGACTCGGGCAGGTCGCCCCATGGCGTCGTGAGCTTGAAGCCGAGGTCGCGGGCAAGGCCCTCGAGTAGGCGCTCGAAGTAGTTGAAGAGGCCCTTGCCCGCCTGGGTCCACGGGAGGATTGCGCCGTCGGCGAGGCTGACCGAGGGGTCTGCGATAAGCAGCTCGGCATCCACTGCCATTTTCGACCCGAGTCCGGAGCACTCGGGGCAGGCGCCGAAGGGGGCGTTGAACGAGAAGGTGCGCGGCTCGATCTCGGTGAGCTGCAGCGGGTGGCCGTTCGGGCAGCTGAGCTTCTCGCTGAAGTTGCGCCACGCCTTGGGACCCTCAAGGTCGACATAGTTGATGGCGACGAGGCCGTCGGTCAGTCGCAGCGCCGTCTCGAGGGAGTCGGTGAGCCGGGTGAGGGCGTCGGGGCCGGCGACCAGACGGTCGACGACGACAGAGATGTCGTGCTTGATCTGCTTCTTGAGCAGGGGCGGCTCGTTGAGCTGAATGACCTCGCCGTCGACGATCGCCCGGGAGTAGCCGCTCGAGGCGAGCTCTTTGAAGAGGTCGACGAACTCGCCCTTCTTCTGCGAGATGATCGGGCTGACGACCTGGTAGCGGGTGCCCTCTTCAAGCTCCATGAGCTGGTCGGCGATCTGCTGCACCGTCTGGCGCTGAATGACCTCACCGCACTCCGGGCAGTGCGGCACGCCGATGCGTGCCCAGAGCAGGCGAAGGTAGTCGTAGATCTCGGTGATCGTGCCGACGGTCGAGCGAGGGTTGCGGTTGGTCGACTTCTGGTCGATGGAGACTGCCGGGCTGAGGCCCTCGATGAAGTCGACGTCGGGCCGGTCGACCTGGCCAAGGAACTGGCGGGCGTAGGCGCTCAGGGATTCGACATAGCGACGCTGGCCCTCGGCGAAGATCGTGTCGAAGGCAAGGCTCGACTTGCCGGAGCCAGAGAGCCCGGTGAAGACCACGAGCGAATCGCGCGGAATCTCGATGTCGACGTTCTTGAGGTTATGTACCCGAGCCCCTCGGACGCGCAGCGTGGACAGGCTGTTTACAGGGGTAATCGACACTCACCCAATTCTACGGAAGCCACCGACATCGTGCTGGCTACCCGACGAGTGCTGCCCTGTACCGCTCGTACTTCGGCTTGCCCACAAGGCGGTAGATCAGCCGCACCGGAGCGGGAAGGTTGGCACGCAGCCACGCGGGAGCGGCCTCCCCGAGGCTCTCCAGAATGAAACCGAGCTGGATGAAGCGAAAGCTCCCCGGCACCGACGCGCGACCGTGCTCCCCCAGCTTGTCCCACTCCTTCTGGGTCAGCGCGACCGCCGCCACCGGAAGGATCTGCTTCTCCTCCGCACCGAGATGCTGGTTGAGCAGGGCGAGGATGCCGCCCAGCGCGTACAGCACCGCAGTTCGGTGCTCGGCGGATGCGTCAGCCCGCCACGCGGGAAGGGCCGCCTCGAGGGCCGCCAGCTCCCCCGACATCGCCGCGTGGTCGCGCCGCATCTCAGAGACGTGGGCAGAGCAAGCGGGGTTGCGCGCCTCGAGCTGGTCCCAGAGCAGCACGTCCTCCCCGTGGTGGTGGCCGTGCAGCGTGTCAGCGATTGCGGCCAAATGATCGGAGACCACCGCGGCCCTGGCCGTGTCGCCCTCGGCGACACTCTCGGCCAGCGCGGGCGCCTGCCCGAACACAAGGCGAAAGTAGCCGTGGATCATTCTCATGTCGGAGGTGTCGCATCCGAGCGTGCCGGTAGACGGAAGCTGGGTGACCATGGCGACAGTATCGCGGTAGCGGGTCGAGGCTGTCGAGACCGCATCTCGACGAGCTCGATGCGCAGGGCGCTAGATGTGCCCCGCCGCCTCCATCTGCCGCAGCTCCTTCTTCAGATCACTGACCTCGTCGCGCAGACGGCCGGCCAGCTCGAACTTGAGCTCCCCCGCCGCGGCGAGCATCTGCTCGTTGAGGTCGGCGATGATCGTCTCCAGCTCGTTGGCGCCGGTAGCCGCCTTGCCCTCACGACGAAGGTTCGGGGTGGGCGAGCGCTTCTTGCCGCCGCGGCTCGCGAGAAGCTCCGCGGTGTCGGCACCCTCGCGGGCCAGCGCGTCGGTGATGTCGGCGATCTTCTTGCGCAGCGGCTGCGGGTCGATGCCGCGCTCGAGGTTGTAGGCGATCTGCTTCTCGCGGCGGCGGTCCGTCTCCTCGATCGCCTTTGTCATCGAGTCGGTGAGCACGTCGGCGTACATGTGAACCTCGCCGCTGACGTTGCGCGCAGCGCGGCCGATCGTCTGGATGAGCGAGGTCGAGCTGCGCAGAAACCCCTCTTTGTCAGCGTCGAGGATCGCGACAAGCGACACCTCGGGAAGGTCGAGTCCCTCGCGCAGCAGGTTGATGCCCACCAGCACGTCGTAGACGCCCTGTCGGAGCTCCGTCAGGAGCTCCACACGACGCAGGGTGTCAACGTCGGAGTGCAGGTAGCGCACGCGCACGCCCGCCTCGGTGAGGAACTCGGTGAGCTCCTCAGCCATCTTCTTGGTCAGCGTCGTGACGAGCACGCGCTCGTCTTTCTCGGTGCGCACCTTGATCTGCTCGAGCAGGTCGTCGATCTGGCCCTTCGAGGGCTTGACGACGATGTGCGGGTCGACGAGTCCGGTCGGGCGGATCACCTGCTCGACGATCGAGTCGGTGATTCCCATCTCGTACTTGCCCGGCGTCGCA
>JBIIAR010000011.1:0-17409 GCA_044239765.1 Microbacteriaceae bacterium | reverse complement strand
CGACACCGGCAAGCCCGCGGACTACGACACCGACGAGCCCCGCAGAGTGGCCGAGTCGGTCGTGCAGATGAACCTGCGCTACGCAACGGTCACCGGCGTCGCCCGCGACGACCTGCCCGACGAGGGCGCCTGGCTGCACGCCGAGACGGTGCGGCAGATCCACGCGATGAACCCGACGACCGGCGTCGAGATCCTCGCGACCGACTTCAGCGGCAACCCCGACCTGCTGCGGGTGGTCTTCGAGTCGCGACCGGAGGTCTTCGCCCATAATGTGGAGACGGTGCCTCGCATCTTCAAGCGCATCCGCCCGGCCTTTCGCTACGAGCGGTCGCTCGACGTCATCAGCCAGGCACGCGACTTCGGGCTCATCACCAAGTCGAACCTCATTCTCGGCATGGGCGAGACGCGCGACGAGGTCAGCCAGGCGCTGCAGGACCTGCACGACGCCGGCACCGACATCATCACGATCACGCAGTACCTTCGCCCAACCCCACGGCACCTGCCGGTCGACCGCTGGGTTCGCCCAGAGGAGTTCATCGAGCTCAACGCCGAGGCCGAGCAGATCGGCTTTCTCGGCGTGCTCAGCGGACCGCTCGTGCGCTCGAGCTACCGCGCCGGTCGCCTCTGGGCCCGCTCGATGACCTCGAAGGGCCGCCAGATTCCCGCCCACCTCGCGCACATCGCCGACGCCTCGACGGACTTCGCGCAGGCGGTATCGTAGGAGCCATGGCACGCGAAGCACGAGCGAAGAAGATCAAAGATCCCAACAAGGAGCCCGGCAGGCTGAAGCAGATCTGGCAGGTCTTCCAGATGACGCGTCGCCAGGACCCGTCGATCGTCTGGATGCTCGCCCTCGGCGTGCTCGGACCGCTCGCGGCCGGCATCGCCCTCGCGTTCGTTCTCGCCCCCTGGGGCGCGAACCCGGTCGGCTTTGTGCTCTACGTGATCATCGGCCTCTTCGCCGGAATCCTGATCGGCATCATCATCCTCGGCCGCCGCGCCGAGCGTGCCGCGTACTCGCAGATCGAGGGCCAGGCCGGCGCTGTCGGCGCCGTGCTCAAGAACGGACTGCGCCGCAGCTGGGTCGCCAGCGAGATGCCCGTCAACATCAGCCCCAAAAGCCAGGACGCCGTCTACCGCGCCGTCGGCCGCGGCGGCATCGTGCTCTTCGGTGAAGGCCCCAAGAGCCGTACCCAGCGCATGCTCGAAGACGAGCGCCGCAAGGTCGCGCGCATCGTGCCGAACGTGCCGATCAGCTTCATCTACGTCGGACCGGATGCGGACTCGACCCCGCTCTACAAGATCGCCGGCCAGCTGCGCAAGCTCAAGCCCGCGCTGCGCAAGCAGGAGGTTCTCACCGTGAGCAACCGCCTGCAGTCGCTCGGCAAGAACCTCATGCCGATTCCCAAGGGCATCGACCCGATGAAGGTTCGCGCGTCGCGTAGCCGCTAGATCTCGACAGGCTCGATCCGCAGGATCTCGACAGGCTCGATCCGCAGGATCTCGACAGGCTCGATCCGCAGGATCTCGACAGGCTCGATCCGCAGGATCTCGATCCGCAGGATCTCGATCCGCTCGATCAGCGCCTGACGAGCACCGTGCCGGCCAGCTGGTCGTGCAGGCCGCGCTGGTCGCGGTCGTAGATCACGGCCGGAATCACCAGGCACAGCAGCAGCGTGCGCACGGCGGGGCGCCACACGCCGATCCACGCCGGCCGCAGCGGCACGACGCGCATGCCGAGGATCAGGTGGCCGATGCTGCCGCTGAGCAGCATCAGGAAGAGGTACTGCAACGTCGCGAAGGCCGCGAGGATCGCAAAGGGGTGGGCGTCGAAGAAGAGGTATCCGACGAGGCTGGCGAGCGCCCAGTCGATCACGATCGCGACCAGGCGACGACCGAGACGCGCGATCGAGCGTGGTCCGGTGTCGGGGAGGCCGAGGCGCTTGCCGGGCCAATCTTCGAGCGTGGGTGCGGCATCCGGCATGGTTCCATCGTAGGCGGCGTCGCTCACGTAACACGCCGGAAACATGGGGGTCACCACGGCGAAACCGCACGCTTATAGCCTCTGCTGAAGGCTGTGTCTTACAGTCCACACCGCTCTGGCACCCTTTGGAGTACTGTCCTATGCCCACCCCCAAGTTCAAAGACTCGTCGGAGATCCTGAAGTTCCTCAAGGACACCGACGTCAAGTTCGTTGACATCCGCTTCACCGACCTCCCCGGTATTCAGCAGCACTTCAACATCCCGGCCTTCACCGTGGACGAGGAGTTCTTCCAGGTTGGCCAGCTGTTCGACGGTTCGTCGATCCGTGGATTCCAGTCGATCCACGAGTCCGACCTCCAGCTCATCCCCGACGTGACCACCGCGTACATCGACCCCTTCCGCGTCGAGCGCACCCTCATCATCGTCTTCGACATCTACAACCCGCGTAACGGCGAGATCTACTCGCGCGACCCGCGCCAGGTTGCCAAGAAGGCCGAGCGCTACCTCGCCTCGACCGGCATCGCCGACACCGCGTTCTTCGCCCCCGAGGCCGAGTTCTACATCTTCGACGACGTGCGCTACGAGGTGAAGCAGAACAAGAGCTTCTACGAGGTGGACTCCGAGGAGGCAGCCTGGAACTCCGGTCGCAAGGAGGAGGGCGGCAACCTCGCCAACAAGACCCCCTACAAGGGCGGCTACTTCCCCGTCAGCCCGGTCGACAAGCACGCCGACCTGCGCGACGACATCAGCCTCAAGCTGATCGACGCCGGCCTCATCCTCGAGCGCGCCCACCACGAGGTCGGCACCGCCGGCCAGGGCGAGATCAACTACCGCTTCGACACCCTCGTCAACGCGGCAGACGACATCCTCAAGTTCAAGTACATCGTCAAGAACGTTGCAGAGCAGTGGGGCAAGGTCGCGACCTTCATGCCGAAGCCGCTCATGGGCGACAACGGCTCGGGCATGCACACGCACCAGTCGCTGTGGAACGACGGCGAGCCGCTGTTCTACGACGAGAAGGGCTATGGCGGACTCAGCGACATCGCGCGCTGGTACATCGGCGGCCTGCTTGCACACGCTCCGGCCGTGCTCGCCTGGACCAACCCGACGGTCAACTCGTACCACCGCCTGATCCCCGGCTTCGAGGCCCCGGTCAACCTGGTCTACTCGGCCGGCAACCGCTCGGCGTCGATCCGCATCCCGATCACCGGCACGAACCCCAAGGCCAAGCGCATCGAGTTCCGCGCGCCTGACGCCTCGGGCAACCCGTACCTCGCCTTCGCTGCCCAGCTCATGGCTGGCCTCGACGGCATCAAGAACAAGATCGAGCCGCACGAGCCCGTCGACAAGGACCTCTACGAGCTTCCCCCCGAGGAGGCCAAGCTCATTCCGCAGGTTCCCGGTTCGCTCGAGGAGGCCCTCAAGGCTCTCGAGGCCGACAACGCCTTCCTGCAGGAGGGTGGCGTCTTCACCCAGGACCTCATCGACACCTGGATCGAGTACAAGCGCGAGAAGGAGCTTCTCCCCTTCGCGCAGCGCCCGCACCCCTTCGAGTACGAGCTGTACTTCGGCGTCTAAGTAATTCGTCGCGACGGGCCGCATCCTTCGGGGTGCGGCCCGTTGTGCTTGTCAACCGTTCGCAGCCAAGACGGCGAAGTATGGAAGTACGGTATTACCCGAAGGACTCCGTTCAACGATCGGCGCGGGGGCAACTCGCATTCTGTGGGTTGGTGACCGATGGCGAGTGCACCCACAATACGAACGAGAACCTCTATGTCACAGGATGGTTGGCGGCGCGAAATCTCGAAGCCGACCTGATCGACGCCTACCGTTTAACTCACTCCGGATATTGTCCCCCTGGCAACGGCGCCTGTATTTGATCCCGCTCGACGAAAGCTTGAGATGATTTCCACCTCGCCGCAAACGTTCTCTGCCGTCGCAGTTCGCCTTTCGTCGCGCACCAGCCCGCGGCGCGTTCGAGAGACAATAAGGATCCTTCATGACCCAGGGTTCTCTCCTGCAGCTCTTGATATGCAAGGTCGAGAAGTCGTAGTCACCGCGACGTACAACATGGAGAATCAACCGATTCTTGGGCCAATCCGTGTCTACACGAGAACAGTTCATAGTGACTTGTCTGAATCAGACGCGGTGGCGAACCTCTTCGGGGGGAACTTGTCTCCGGCTCTATTACCGAGCTCAGATCGCCCGCCGAGCAGCGCCGCACCTGCGCTGTCTGGCAACGAGAACCGAGACCACAAGTTTGCGGAATACAAACGGGAAATCGCGTATACGTACTCGAGGCAACTACTCAGCGACAACGCTCCAAACTACGCGAAGATTGGTCACCCATGGTGGGATCCAGAACGCCTTCAGTACTGGATCGCTGTTCGGTTCTTTACTGCTGGCAAGCAAGGCGTCTTCACCGAGCACCTGGAAATAATCGGCGTAACGGTATCTTCTGAGGTCTGGCCCCTTACGCCAGGAGCCGCGTGGACCCGCGGGTACCTACACGCCGAAGCACGATCAACGGAAATGTCTAGATCACTTCTGGCCTCCGAAGCAATGCTCTGTGCGGTGAAGATGAACGACAACGAACTCTTCTCTGTCGTCCGCAACTTCAGGAACTCCGAATCTGATTACCTTCGTCAGTTCGTGCTTTAGCCGTGCTCTTGCTGGGTGCGAGGCTCTCATCTCCACGGGGCTCATGCGTTCTCCACTGAGCGCCCCGCGCCCTAGTCCGCACCCAGTCCGCAACAGCCACAACGCAGGCCATCAATATGCAACCTCAGTCACTCAACGATCCCAGCAATCACAACGATCTCAACCACCCCCAATCCCCCACAATCAGGCGCTCAGAGTACGAGCTGTACTTCGGCGTCTAAGTAATTCGTCGCGACGGGCCGCATCCTTCAGGGTGCGGCCCGTTGTGCTTGGGGCGAAGCGCGAGCTAGGTTCGGTCGCAGGCCACGACGCCGAGACCGGGCTGTGGCAGCTGAATCCATTCGCCAACCGGCAGTTCCGCTCGCTCCGCGCTCGAGAACAACGACTGATTGCCGTTGTTCGAGCCTTCCAGCGTCACCTCGTACCAGTCAGTGCTCATGTCGAGCTGCTCCGGCGCACTCCATCCTGCAGCGACCGCAGCAAGATCGAATGACTCTCCATCGTCGAAGAACATCTCAGGCCCACTGAGCTCGAACTGCTGAACCACGACCTGAGAGCCGTCGTCGCTCCGTGCCCGCGTTGAGACGAGCAGCGTGTCGATGGTGAACTGATCGCAGCTGGCAAACGACATGTCGCCCTCGTCGGTGACCAGCCAGAACTCGCTCACGGCAGGAGTGCACCCGGCCAGCACTGCAACCAGCACGATGGAGAACAGTCCGCCAGTCACTCTGCGATAGCTCATGGTGCTGAGCCTATGAGCACTGCGCCCGGGTCCGGGTTGCAATTGCATAACCGCCGAAGACACGACAGCGAACGCTACGGCCCGACCGTCTTCGCCCCGTAGAACGTGCGCTCGAACACCTGCCGCGCCAGCCGGGTCGTGCGCAGGTAGTCGTCCTCAAGGCGGGAGGCGCTGCCCGGCGGGTAGTCCATGATGCGGGCGACGCCCTCGAGCTGGGCGCGGTCCGTGGGCAGAACGTCGGCCGTGCGGCTGGTCCAGAGGGTGAGGGCCGACCGTGCGCGCGAGGCGAAGATCCACGCGTCGCGCAGCTTGCCCGCATCCGCCGCTGTTACAAGCCCCTCGGATGCCGCAGCGGCCAGCGCCGCCAGCGTCGACGTCGTGCGAAGGCCCTCGATCGCGGCGCCGTGCTCGAGCTGCAGCAGCTGCACGAACCACTCCACGTCGCTGAGAGACCCGCGGCCGAGCTTGAGGTGACGCGCCGGGTCTGCGGCCTGCGGCAGGCGCTCCTTCTCAACGCGGGCCTTGATGCGCTTGACCTCGCGCACCTGGTCGGGGCTGATGGCCTTCGGATACCGAACGGAGTCGGCGATCTCGTGAAAGGCCTCGATGAGCGCGGCGTCGCCAACGGCGCCGTGGGCGCGCAGCAGCGCCTGCGCCTCCCACGTGAGCGACCAGCGGGCGTAGTAGGCCTGGTACGAGTCGAGAGAGCGCACGATCGCCCCGTTCTTGCCCTCGGGCCGGAGGTTGGCGTCGAGGTCCAATGGAATGCGCAGGTCTTCGGTGAGGCGGTTGAGCGCCTTGACGATCGCCTCAGCGCGCTGCTGGGCCTCGTGGCCCTCGACGCCGGCCGGGCGGTAGACGTAGAGCACGTCGGCGTCGGAGCCGAAGCCGAGCTCCTGCCCGCCGTAGCGGCCCATGGCGATGATGGCGAACTCGATGCCGTCGCCGTAGCGATGGGCGATGTCGAGCATGCCGGTGAGAAGGGCGGTCGTGATGTCGCTGAGGCCTGGGCCGATCTCGGCAACGCTGATGACGTCGAGGATGGCGCCGAGGGCGAGGCGCAGAATCTCGCGACGACGGGCGGTGCGCAGCACGAGCGCCGCGGCATCCGGATCGTCGAGGTGGCGGGCCACGGTCGCCCGGGCCTCGTCGAGCAGCACGGCGGCCGAGCGCGGCCGCAGGTCGTCGTCGTTCTCAAGCCACGCGGCCGCCTCGGGGATGCGCTCGAACAGGTCGCCGACGAATCTGGAGCCCGAGAGCACGTGCGTGAGGCGCTGCGCGGCCGCGGAGGAGTCGCGCAGCATGCGCAGAAACCAGTAGGCCTCGCCCAGGTCGTCACTCAACCGGCGAAACGCGAGCAGCCCGTGGTCGGGGTCAGCGCCCTCGCTGAACCACTGCAGCATGACTGGCAGCAGGGTGCGCTGGATAGCCGCGCGACGCGACACTCCCCCGGTCAGTGCGGCGATGTGCCGCAGGGCACCCTCCGGGTCGCGAAAGCCGATAGCGGCGAGACGCGCCACCGCCTGGTCGCTCGAGAGCGTGTAGCCGTCGTCGGGCAGGGCGGCCACGGCTGAGAGCAGCGGGCGGTAGAACAGCCGCTCGTGCAGGTGCCGCACCTGCTGCTTGGTGCGCTGCCAGCGCTCCACGAGGTCGGTCGCGTTCGCCGCCACCCCCGAGGCGCGGGCGAGCACTCGCAGCGATCCCTCGTCGCGCGGCATGAGATGCGTGCGCCGCAGCCGGGTCAGCTGCAGGCGGTGCTCGAGCAGTCGCAGAAATCGGTAGTCGTTCGAGAACTCGGTGGCCTCGACGCGGCCGATGTAGCCCTGGTCCGCGAGGGCGATGAGGGCGGCGAGTGTTCCGCCCTGGCGCACCTCCGGGTCGAGCTGGCCGTGCACGAGCTGCAGCAGCTGGATGGTGAACTCGACGTCGCGCAGCCCGCCCGGTCCGAGCTTGAGCTGCACATCGACCTGGTCGCTGGGAATATGCGCCGTGACCCGCTCGCGCATCTTCTGCACCGACTCGACGAATCCCTCGCGGCTGGCGGAGGACCAGACGAAGGGGGCGATGGCTGACAGGTACGCGGCACCGAGCTGCACAGAGCCGGCGATCGGCCGTGCCTTGAGCAGGGCCTGAAACTCCCAGCTCGACGCCCATCGCTCGTAGTACGCGACGTGCGACTCGAGGGTGCGCACGAGCGCGCCGTCTTTGCCCTCGGGGCGCAGGTTGGCGTCGACCTCCCACAGCTCTGGCTCGATTCCCACCTCGTGGATGTTGCGCATCGTCAGCATCGCCAGCTGCGTCGCGACCTCCATCGGGCCCTCACCGACGAAGATGACGTCGACGTCGCTGACGTAGTTGAGCTCGCGGGCCCCCGCCTTGCCCATGCCGATGATCGCGAGCTCTGTCGACGCCACCTGCTCGGCGGTGAAACGGGTGCCCGTGCGGGCGATCGCCAGCGACGCGTCGAGCACGGCCCCCGCCAGGTCGGCCAACGCGGCGGACACCGTCGACACCGCCCACAGCGGATCCGGGCTGGCAAGGTCCCAGGCCGTCAAACGCAGCAGGTGCCGGCGGTAGCGCACCCGCATCGCGATGACGGCGGCGTCGCCGGTCAGTCCCTCGACAACGGCGAGCAGGTCGTCGCGGTAGAGCTGCGCGCTGAGGGGTGCAAGCTCACCGCCGAGTGACTGCAGCTCGGCCGGGCGGCGGATAAGAAACTCGCCCAGCCCCTCGGAGGCGCCGAGCACCTGCACCAGGCGCGCCGCCGCATCCTCGTCTTTCAGCAGTGCAGCCAGCGCGGCAGGAGCGGATTCCTGCAGTCGACCGAGCAGCCGCAGCGCCTGATCGGGGTCAGCCGCGTTCGCGAAGGCGGGCAGCAGCCCGTCGAGGGAGAGCGCGGCAATGCGGTCGCCCGACTCGGTGAGCTCGGCGAAGCCGAGACGAGCCAGTTCAGTGAGCGTCGTCATAGAGCCCTACAGAATCTCTAGGTTGCTCTCCAGCTCGTAGGGCGTGACCTGCGACCGGTAGGCCTGCCACTCACGGCGCTTGTTGAGCAGCACGTAGTTGAAGACCTGCTCGCCGAGTGTCTCTGCGACGAGCTCTGACTCCTCCATGAGCGACACGGCGTGGTCGAGGCTGCCCGGCAGTGAGCTGTAGCCCAGCGCGCGGCGCTCGGAGTCGGTGAGCTCCCAGACGTTGTCCTCGGCCTCGGCCGGCAGCTCGTAGCCCTCCTCGATTCCCTTGAGCCCGGCCGCGAGCAGCAGGGAGAAGGCGAGGTAGGGGTTGGCAGCGGAGTCGATGGCGCGGTACTCGACGCGCGCGCTCTGGCCCTTGTTCGGCTTGTAGAGCGGCACACGCACGAGAGCGCTGCGGTTGTTGTGGCCCCAGGTGACGAAGCTCGGCGCCTCGTCGCCGCCCCAGAGGCGCTTGTACGAGTTGACGTACTGGTTGGTGACCGCGGTGATCTCAGGCGCGTGCTTGAGCAGGCCGGCGACGAACTGCCGGCCGATCTTCGAGAGCTGGTAGTGGCCGCTCGCGTCGTAGAACGCGTTCGAGTCGCCCTCGAAGAGCGACATGTGGGTGTGCATGCCCGACCCGGGGTGGCCACTGAGGGGCTTCGGCATGAAGGTCGCGTAGACGCCCTGCTCGATCGCGACCTCTTTGATGACCGTGCGGAAGGTCATGATGTTGTCGGCGGTCGTCAGCGCATCGGCGTAGCGAAGGTCGATCTCGTTCTGGCCGGGCCCAGCCTCGTGGTGGCTGAACTCGACCGAGATGCCGAGGTCTTCAAGCATGCGCACCGAGCGGCGACGGAAGTCGTGGGCCGTGCCACCGGGCACGTTGTCGAAGAAGCCCGCGGAATCGACCGGCTGGGGGCCCTCGGGGCCGTACTTCGAGCTCTTGAGAAGGTAGAACTCGATCTCGGGGTGCGTGTAGAAGGTGAAGCCCCGGTCGGCTGCCTTGGCGAGCGCGCGCTTGAGTGCATTGCGCGGGTCGCTGATCGCCGGCTGACCATCGGGCGTCGTGATGTCGCAGAACATGCGCGCGGTCGGGTCGATCTCGCCGCGCCACGGAAGAATCTGGAACGTCGTCGGGTCGGGGTGGGCCAGCATGTCGGCCTCGTACGCGCGCGTGAAGCCCTCGATCGCCGAGCCGTCGAAGCCGAGACCCTCGGCGAAGGCGCCCTCGACCTCGGCCGGCGCGATAGCAACGCTCTTGAGGGTTCCGACCACATCCGTGAACCACAGTCGGATGAACTTGATGCCTCGTTCTTCAATGGTGCGAAGTACGAAGTCTCTTTGCTTGTCCACCACGTGGGCTCCCTCAGCGTGCCAATAAGTCGCTATTAGGCTACTGGCTATGCCCCGTCTCCGCTTGGCGCTCGCCCAGACCAATCCCACCGTCGGAGACCTTCACGGCAACTCCGCGCAGATCCTCGCCGCAGCCCAGCGCGCCTACGCCGCGGGAGCCGATCTGCTGGCGGTTGGCGAGATGGCACTGAGCGGTTATCCCATCGAGGACCTCGCCTCACGCCCCTCTTTTCTCGCCGCGTCGCGCGCCGCCGTGCTCGACCTCGCCAAGCAGCTGCAGGATGCCGGACTCGGCGATCTGCCCGTGGTCGTCGGCCACCCCGACGGCCCCTTCGAGCCACGCCTGCTCGGCACCTCGAACGCACCGACGGCGATCGCCCAGAACTGCGCGAGCGTGCTGCAGCACGGCCACGTCAAGGCGCGCTATGCCAAGCACCACCTGCCCAACTACTCGGTCTTCGACGAGTACCGCATCTTCATCCCGGGCGACGAGCTGCTCGTGCTGCACATCAAGGGCGCGGATGTCGCCCTCATCATCTGCGAGGACCTCTGGCGCGACGGCGGCCCGGTCAGCCGCGTGCTCGACTCCGATGCCGGGCTGCTGCTCGTCATCAACGCCTCGCCCTTCGAGCGCGACAAGGACGAGGTGCGCCTCCCCCTGGTCACCCGCCGAGCGACAGAGAACAAGACCACCGTTGCCTACGTCAACATCGTCGGCGGGCAGGACGACCTCGTCTTCGACGGCGACAGTGTAATTGTCGATGGGAGCGGCAGCATTCTCGCCCGCGCCCCCCAGTTCGCAGAGCACCTGCTCATCACCGACCTCGACCTGCCCGAGGCGGGCGCTCCCGATGTGGTCGACAACGTCGCGCACGTGACCCTCGCCGACCCGAGCTTCACCCAGCCCGCCCTCGAGACGGATGTCGCCGAGCTTCCCGACGACCGCGAGCAGCTCTGGAACGCCCTCGTTCTCGGCACCCGTGACTACGTCGAGAAGAACGGCTTTCGCAGCGTGATCCTCGGCCTGTCGGGCGGAATCGACTCCGCCGTCTGCGCGGCCATCGCCGCCGACGCCATCGGCGCCGACCGTGTCTTCGGTGTCGCGATGCCGAGCAAGTACAGCTCTGACGGCTCGGTGACGGATGCCGACGACCTGGCAGAGCGCATCGGCCTGCACTACTCCATCGAGACGATCGCCGACCTGGTCGACCCGGTCGAGAGGCAACTGGCTCTGACCGGCACGGCCGCGGAGAACCTGCAGGCCCGCATCCGCGCGATCATTCTCATGGGCAAGTCGAACATGCACGGCCACCTGGTGCTCACCACGGGCAACAAGACCGAGCTGAGTGTCGGCTACTCGACGATCTACGGGGACTCCGCCGGCGGTTTCGCACCGATCAAAGACGTGCCGAAGCTGCTCGTGTGGGAGCTCGCCAAGTGGCGCAACACGCAGCCGGGCACCCCGCCGATTCCAGAGAACTCGATCAGCAAGCCGCCGAGCGCCGAGCTGCGCCCCGACCAGACCGACCAGGACACCCTGCCGCCCTATGAGCTGCTCGACGCCATTCTCGACGCCTACGTCACGAAGGCTCTCGGCCACGATGACATCATCGCGCTCGGGTTCGACGCGGCGACCGTCGACTTCGTCACGAAGCTCGTCGACCGGTCGGAGTGGAAGCGCCGCCAGGGCGCCATCGGCCCGAAGATCAGCGGCATGGCATTCGGCCGCGACCGCCGCCTGCCGATCACCTACCGGCCCACCGACTAGCCTGTAGACATGGCAGCGGAGCAGGCGCAGAAGCGCGTTCGTACCCGGCACTTTCAGAACGCGAAAGAGAGCGGTCTCAAGTTCACCGGCCTCACCAGCTATGACCAGCTGACGGCATCCATCTTCGACGCGGCAGGGATCGACTTCCTGCTGGTCGGCGACTCGGCCGGCAACAACGTCTTCGGCTACGACACGACGCTGCCGGTGACCCTCGACGAGCTGATCCCGCTCACCCGCGCGGTCGCGAACGCGGTCAAGCGCGCCTTCGTCGTCGCCGACATGCCCTTCGGCTCCTACGAGACGAGCACCGACGAGGCACTGCACACCGCCTTTCGCTTCATGAAGGAGACCCACGCGCACGCGGTCAAGCTCGAGGGCGGCGTTCGCAGCGCGGAGCAGATCCGACGGATCGTCTCTGCGGGCATCCCCGTGATGGCGCACATCGGCTTCACGCCGCAGAGCGAGCACGGGCTCGGCGGCCACATCATTCAGGGTCGCGGCGAGAAGGCCGAAGAGCTGCTCGCGGATGCCCGCGCGGTGCAGGAGGCCGGCGCCTTCGCCGTCGTGCTCGAGATGGTGCCCTCCGCGGTCGCCAAGCGCATCACCGAGGAGCTGAGCATCCCGACCATCGGTGTCGGCGCCGGACCCCACGTTGACGGCCAGCTGCTCGTCTGGACGGACTGGGCGGGCCTGACGACCGGTCGCACCCCGAAGTTCGTCAAGAAGTACGCCAACCTCGCCGCGGTGCTGACGGATGCCGTCACCGAGTACCGCGCCGACGTCGAGCAGGGCACGTACCCGGCCCCCGAGCACGAGTACGAGGACTAGGCGGTCACTGCCGCATCCGTCAGCACGAGCCGGCGGTAGAGTCCGTTCTCCTCGATGACGAGCGTCGCGATGTCGGCGCCGCCCTCCGGGTTGAGGCGCACGGTCACCGAGCCGGCCGACATGGCGCTCAGCAGGGGCAGCAGCGCGTCTTCGAGGCGGGCAATGACCTCGGCGGGCAGGGCGGTGCCGCGGTCGTCGATGAGGGTGACGCTGAGGCCGCGCACGCGAGCCTCGCGCACCGCATCCGCGATTCTGTTACCACTCGAGCCGACGGGCTGGGTACCACCGCGCAGGGCGGCGGAGAGCCGGGCGAAGGCCTGGATGTCGTCGGTCGAGAACGCTTGCGGCGAGATGATGCGCTCGAGAGCCGGGCGGGCGTCCTGCTCGAGGCGGGCGTTCTGCGCTTCGCGCTCGCTGCTCGCTGTGGCCGCGGCCGCCTCGACCGCCGCACGCGAGACCTCGCGGCTCTGCAGCGACGCGATGGTCTGCGTCGCGCGCCGCAGCAGGATGGCGAAGAGGGTGCCGATGACGAGCGTGGCCGACTGCCGCAGCACGTCGGTGATGACGCGAACGACGTCGAGTCCGGCGATCACCGCTGCGGCGACCGAGATCACGGCGATGAGTGCGAAGCCCACCCAGGCGAGCGCCTTGCGGCCCTTGAGCGCGAGGATGAACAGCAGGAAGGTCATCGCGCCGAGGGGCCACGTGGCATAGCCGGGGTCGTCTGGCGTGGCGATGTTCCAGCTGCTGACCGAGGTGACCGCGGCGACCACGGCGAGGACGCCGATGGTGAAGCCGAGGGCGAGGGGCTCACCGCGACCGACGCCCAGCAGAACGAGGCCGATCGCGAAGAGCACGAGCGCAACGACTCCGAGTGCCGGAACGATGAGGCCGTTGAGGTTGAGCACGGCCACGATGGTCGTGCCAACGCCGTAGACGCTCAGCAGCAGTGCACCCACCCAGCCGTTGAGGCGAAGGATCGACCCGATCTCGGAGTTCACTTGGCGCCCTCATTCCACTCGAGGCTGACGGTGGTGCCGCGCCCGCGTACGCTGTCGACGCTCGCAGCGGCTCCTGGCTGGGAGTTGACACGCTCAAGGATTCTGAGCCGCACACCGAGACGGTCGACGCCGACGCGCCGCACGTTGAACCCCGGACCGTCGTCTTTCACGATGATCTCGACCCCGTGCGGCAGGCGGCTCGCCCGTACCGATCGCGTCGTGGTGCGACCGCCGCGGTGCGCACCATGGCGGATGCTGTTCTCCATCGCCTCGGTGGTCGCCTCGACGAGCGCGTCGCTCACCTCGATCGGAACGTCGAGCGGCTCATCGTCGGCACTCTGCGAGAAGGCGTACGAGACGCCGGCCGCCACGGCCGCGGTGCGCAGCTGAGTGTCGAGCTCGTCGATCGGGATGGTCATGGCGACGGGTGCAAGCGACTCCCCCGCCTGCAGCTTGCGCAGCGTCAGCACGGCAGCCTCACGGGCCGCCTCACGCGACTCCACCGTGTTGCGGGAGGCCAGCTCGAGGGCCGCCACGACCTCGTCGCGGGTGGCGGCGTTGTAGCGGGAGCGTCGGCGCTCGATCGCGGCCTGCTGCCCGCCGGCGGCGGCGGCGTCGCGCTCGAGAGCGGCAGCGGCATCCTGCTGTCGTCCGGCGAGCAGGGCGAGCTGCACCAGAGCGAGAAGGAAGCCACTGAGGATGAAGAGCATGATCGAGTCCTGCAGCGCCTGCAGCGGATCCGGTGAGCCGAAGGTGATGAAGCGCACGACGCCGCTGGTCAGCGTCACCACCACGAGGTAGACCCAGGCCCAGATAGGCGGCAGGGCGATCGCGGCGATGCTCGTCGCCACCGTGACGGTGTTGATCAGCCAGGGCAGGTCACCGTCGTTGAGAGCTGTCGGGTCGGTCATGGCCGGCACCCAGAACGCGAGCAGCAGCAGTGACGCGGTGATGTGCCCGACGGCCAGGATGCGCAGCACCCGAACCGGCGCGCGGAAGGCGACGAGGGCCGCGACCGGCGGGATCCCGCAGAATGCCACCACCATGGCGATCGAGAAGACCGGGTTGAGAAACGCGTGCTGCTCGATGATTGCCGGTAGCCCGAGAACCGTGAAGAGTACGCTGCCGATGCCGATGGAGACGATGAGGATGCGAACCACGCGGTCCGATGCCGTCTGCATAATCACTCGCACAGCGTGCCACAGATAACTCCCAGATTCGCACCCCAATTGGGGGCGTCGACGCACTAGTTCATAGAGGCGATCTGGATGAGGTTGCCGCAGGTGTCGTCGAGGATCGCCGTGGTCACGGGGCCCTGCGAGGTCGGCTCCTGCACGAACACGACGCCCAGCGCCTTGAGGCGCTCGGTCTCGGCTACCGCGTCGTCGACTCCGAAGCTGGTGAAGGGGATGCCGTCTTCGGCCAGCGCCTTCTTGAAGACCTTCGACGCCGGGTGCTCGTCCGGCTCGAGCAGCAGCTCGACGCCATCGGGAAAGGTCGGCGAGACGACCGTCAGCCACGAGTGCTCCCCGATCGGAATGTCGTTCTTCACCTCGAAGCCGAGAACGCGCGTATAGAAGTCGAGCGCCTTTCTCTGGTCGTCGACGAACACGGATGCGGTGGTGATGATCATGGGTTTTCCTCCTCGGTGAGTGCGAACAGCCAGCCCCCGCCCCGACGCAGCGCGTCGCGATCGAGAGTGTGCACCGTTGTGCGACCGACGGTCGCCACGGTGACCACACCCGCATCCCGCATGACGGCGAGATGCTTCGCGATGGCCTGCCTCGACATGCTGAGTCCGCGCCCGCTGATCAGGCGCGTGCAGAGCTCGAAGAGGGATTGGCTGTCGCGACGAGCGAGTTCCTCAACGATGGCAACCCGGGTTGGGTCACCTAGTGCGTTGAAGAGACTGTCCACGCGAGCAGTTTAGGCAACCTTTTGGTTGCGAGTCAATCGTTTGCCGCGTCCTCCGCGGCCCACTTGCGGGCGCGCTCTGCGATGATCTCGGGCGCCTTCGCGGCTTCCTCGCGCGAGGCGAAGGGACCGTCGCGGTCCGAGCCCAGCGACTGCGGGCCCTCCTCGACCTGCTTGGTCTTGTTGTTGAACCACCACTCGGTCATGCGCGCCTCCTAGCGAAACCAGCCTCACACTGAAACTAGGGTTGAGCCTATGCCTCGCGACGCCAACGGCCATCTGACCCCCGGCCGAATCTCAGCCATGCGCTCCGTGCCGAAAGACATTCAGCGCCCCGAGTACGTCGGAAAGAAGGGGCCGTCACGGTTCACCGGCTCCGACGTCTACGCCGAGCGGTCCATCGAGCTGATTCGCGAGTCGGGCGCCATCGCCGCACAGGCGATTCAGGCGGTCGGCGCCGCCGTGCGCCCGGGGATCACGACAGACCAACTCGACGAGATCGGCCACAACTACCTGATCTCGCACGGCGCCTACCCGTCGACCCTCGGCTACCGGGGCTTTCCGAAGTCGAGCTGCACGTCGCTCAACGAGGTCATCTGCCACGGGATCCCGGACAACACGGTGCTCGAAGAGGGCGACATCATCAACATCGACATCACGGCCTTCAAGAACGGGGTGCACGGCGACAGCAACGTCACCTTCCTCGTCGGTGAGGTCGCCCCCGAGGTCGCGGCGCTCGTTGACGGCACGCGCGAGGCCCTGCGCCGCGGCATGAAGGCCGTGGCGCCGGGACGCCAGGTGAATGTGGTCGGCCGCGCCATCCAGTCGTATGCGACCCGGCTGGGCTACGACACGGTGCGCGACTTCACTGGCCACGGGGTTGGTGAGGCCTTCCACTCGGGGCTGATCATTCCGCACTACGACTCCGCGCCGAAGTTCGACGATGAGATCGTCGAGGGCATGGTCTTCACGATCGAGCCGATGCTCACCCTCGGGTCGCAGGACTGGGAGATGTGGGGCGACGACTGGACGGTCACGACCCGCGACAAGAGCTGGTCAGCCCAGTTCGAGCACACGATGGTTGTGCGCGAGCGCGGCGTCGAGGTGCTGACGCTGCCCTAGTAGAACCTGCTCAGCGGCCCGAGAACGCGTGCTGAGCCCTTCTGCACGGCGTTCGGGTACTTGGCTGTCAGCGGCGACAGCAAGAACCACACGACCGCACCGACGAGCGTGGCGATCGCGAACAGGATGAAGCCGGCCGGGCCGCCGTCCTGGGTGCCGAGAGTGATGTGGTTGAGGTTCTCGAAGGCCCCCGTCACGAGCACGAGGGAGACATGCGCGATGGTGAAGACGATGAACCAGGCGAGCGTCAGCAGGTGCACCGAGCGCACGACCTCGACGTTGACGAAGCGCGAGTTCGCGGTGCGCTTGGCGATGCGCGGCGCGTGCATCACACCGGTGATGACCGCCAGCGGGGCCGCCACGAACACGGTGATGAAGTAGGTCAGCAGCTGCAGCCCGTTGTAGGCCACCCATGAGTCCTGTGTCGGAAAGTCGAGCGAGGCGTACTGAATCGCGGCGCTGAGGGCGTGGGGAAAGACGTCCCAGCTGGTGGGCACAATGCGCATCCACTGCCCCGTCGCGAAGATGAGCACGTAGAACAGCACGCCGTTGACGACCCAGAGCAGCGTGATGCCGAGGTGCCACGCGCGCGCGAGCCCCTGCGTGCGCTTCGGGCCGGGAAGGCCCACGAGCGGGTGCAGCGCCACACTGTCGTCGCGGATCGGCCAGCCGCCCTCGGCGGGCATCGCGCGCTGGATGCGCAGCCAGTCCCGCCCAGGGGTGCCCGGCGTGCGCCAGTAGGCCCGCGGCCGACCAGCCCAGATCTGCAGCCCCGCGCGCACGATCGGCACGAGAAAGACCGCGTTGAGAAAGTGCTGCCAGCGCAGCCACCACGGAAAGCCCTGCGGGGCGTCGTTCGGCACACTGCCCGAAAAATCACGGATGAAGCCGTCGACTGCAGGAACCGTGCGCAGCCAGATCGAGACCCCGATGACCGCTGCGAAGGCCACGGCGACAACGGGGAGCATCCACAGCAGGCTGAGCCAGCGGCGCCCTACCCGGACCGCGGGAAAAACGGCCGTGGCGCTCGGGCCGCCACCTGCTGAACTCACGCCTCGAGCTTACCGGGCGGCTACTCTG
>JBIIAR010000212.1:0-4641 GCA_044239765.1 Microbacteriaceae bacterium | reverse complement strand
GAGACCTACCCGGTCATCGACGTCGAGATCTCGTCTGCCTCGCACCCGTTCTACACGGGCAAGCAGCGCATCATGGACTCCGCCGGCCGCGTCGAGAAGTTCAACTCGCGCTACAAGGGCTTCGGCGCGTAACCCAGAGCTTTCAAGAAAGGGCGGGCACCTCGGTGCCCGCCCTTCTCTCGTTAACCGGCGTCGAACAACCGAACCGGAGGGCGACGCGCGGCGGCGGGCCGCACCAACGCCGCGACACGCCGGGCAGACCCTCCGTTTTCGCTGCGCGGCAGTGACTCCCACGGCAGCCGAGGGCAGGGGCCTAGCGAACCGGCCAGCCGCCCGCGTCGGTGAAGTCCGGGTTGTGCGTGCGGCGCATGTACTCCTGAAAGCTGGCGGCGTGCTCCGCGGCCCAGACGATCTGCTTGGCGTGCAGGTCTGCCGACTCGAGCGCGAGCTCGGTGGGAAAGGTGCGCGCGAGCGCCTGGGCGACGCGCCCGGCGGCAACGGCATCCGCGCCGGCGGTGTGCGCGTCGATCAGCGAGACCTGGTAGTGCAGCGCGGCCGCCTCGAGCGTGCGCTTGCCCTTGCGGTAGCGGTCGACCGCCTTGTCGAGCACCAGCGGGTCGATGACCGGAGCGGGCGTGTCTAGCGGCTCGAGGCCGTAGCGTCGCGCCTCATGGGCCAGCAGGCTGAGGTCGTAGCTCGCGTTGTAGATGGTCACCGCGATGCCACGGGAGAACAGGTCGGACAGCGCCGCAATGATCTCAGCCACCACCTCGGCCGCCGGGCGGCCCTCAGCCCGCGCCTGCGCCGTGGTGATGCCGTGCACAGCGCTGGCCTGCTCGGGGATCTCGATGCCCGGGTCAGCCAGCCAGTCGGTCTGCTCGACGACCGCGCCATCCGGTCCTATCACCCCGACATGGGCCGAGACGATGCGGCTCGACGTGACGTCGATACCGGTCGTCTCGAGGTCGAAGACGCCAAGGGTGTGGAACCACGGGTTGCTCATGGGGCCAGAGTATCTGTGCCCACCGACCTAGCTGGCGCGACCTCCCGCGAAGTGCCCATCGCCCACGTGCAGCCAGTAGAAGCCCTGCGTGCCGACGGTGAGCTCGACCGAGCCGTTGTCGTCGAAGGTGGGGAAGTCGCCGCCGCCGAAGAGGTCGCGTAGGCTGAGGCCGGCGAACTCGGGCGCCTCGATCTTCACCGACGCCGGGTTGTGGGCGAAGCTGAACACGCAGAGCACGGTCTCGGGGGCGTCGCCGAACTGGTTGCCGCTTCCCGGGTACTCGCGCACGAAGGCGAGCACCGACTCGTGGTTGGTCGGCAGCACGCGCAGCTGGCCGAGGCCGAAGGCCGGGTGCCCCTTGCGCACGTGGATGACGTTGCGGATCCAGTGCAGCAGCGACCGTGACTGGGCCAGCTGCGACTCCACGTTGACGTGGTGGTAGTTGTAGACGAGCGACTGCACCACGGGCAGGTAGAGCTTGCCCGGGTCGGCGCTCGAGAAGCCGGCGTTGCGGTCTGGCGTCCACTGCATCGGGGTGCGCGAGGCGTCGCGGTCGGGCAGCCAGATGTTGTCGCCCATGCCGATCTCGTCGCCGTAGTAGAGAAACGGCGAGCCCTGCAGCGAGAAGAGCAGCGCGTGGGCGAGCTCGAGCTCCTGGCGGCTGTTGTCGAGCAGGGGAGAAAGGCGGCGGCGAATTCCGACGTTCACCCGCATGCGCGGGTCGTAGGCGTACCAGCCGTACATCGCCTGGCGGTACTCCTCGGTGACCATCTCAAGCGTGAGCTCGTCGTGGTTGCGCAGGAACACGCCCCAGCCGGCGCCCTCGGGCACCTTCGTGTGCTCTGACAGCACGCGCACAAGCTCGCCCGCCTGCTGCGAGCGCAGGGAGTAGAAGATGCGGGGCATGGCGGGAAAGTCGAAGGCCATGTGGCACTCCGGCTCCTCATCCGTGCCGAGGAAGGCGGCGACCTCGTTGGGCCACTGGTTGGCCTCGGCGATCATCACGCGGCCGGGGTAGTCCTGGTCGACCATCGCGCGCACCTGCTTGAGGAACTCGTGCGTCGGCGGCTCGCCCTCGCCGTTGCCCTCCTCAGAGACGAAGAGGTAGGGGATCGCGTCGAGACGGAAGCCGTCGACCCCGAGGTCGAGCCAGAAGCGGATGATGTCGAAGACCGCCTCGACGACAGCCGGGTTCTCGTAGTTGAGGTCGGGCTGGTGTGAGAAGAAGCGGTGGAAGTAGAACTCGCGGCGCACCGGGTCGAAGGCCCAGTTGCTCTCCTCGTAGTCCGTGAAGATGATGCGCACGTTCGGGTACTTCTCGTCGCTGTCGCTCCACATGTAGAAGTCGCCGTACGGCCCCTCGGGGTCGCTGCGCGACTGCTGGAACCACTCGTGGGCATCCGAGGTGTGGTTGAGCGGCAGGTCGATGATCACGCGCATGTTGCGCTCATGCGCCTTGGTGACGAGGTCGCGGAACTCGTCGACGGTTCCAAACTCGGCGAGGATCGACTTGTAGTCGGCGACGTCATAGCCGCCGTCCTTGAGGGGCGACTGGAAAAAGGGGGGAAGCCACAGGGCGTCGATCCCCAGCCACTGCAGGTAGTCCAGCTTGGAGACGAGGCCCTTGAGGTCGCCTGATCCGTCGGCGTTGCTGTCGAGGAACGACCGCACCATGACCTCATAGAAGACGGCTCGCTTGTACCACTGGGGGTCAAGGGCGAGTCCGGGCAGCTGGATTGGTGCGGTAAATGACAAAGTGCGTTCCCCACTGTTTGGCGACTAGGTCTGCTTCGAGTCTAGGACTGCCCCGGGAGGCCTAAACTGGGCTTGCGATGCCAGTATTCTCCCCGTACGCCAAACTCCTTGACGAGCTGCCCATCAGCGAGCATGCTGTCACCGTTCTCGGCAGTGACACCCACTACTGGGTCTACGGTCCAGACGACGCGCCCCTGACGATCGTCGTCGCCCACGGCTACCGCGGTGAGCACCACGGCCTCGAGCCGGTCATCGCGCAGTTTCGCGGCGTGCGCTTCATCGGTGCCGACATGCCCGGCTTCGGCGAGTCGAGCGAGCTCGACGCCGGTCACAGCATCGACAGCTATGCGAGGTGGCTCTCCGAGTTCATGAAGCAGCTGGATGTCACGGATGCCGTGGTTATCGGCCACTCCTTCGGCTCGATCATCTCGAGCTACGCCGTCGCCAACGGACTCATCAGCCCCCCGAAGCTCGTGCTCATCAACCCGATCGCCGCACCGGCGCTCGAGGGACCGAGCGCGTTCCTCACCCGCCTCACGATGGCCTTCTACCGTCTGGCGCTCATCGTGCCAGAGCGGGTCGGCTACTGGCAGCTGAGCAACTGGGCGATCATTCGCGGCATGAGCGTCAAGCTCGCAGTGACCCGCGACAAAGAGCTGCGCCGGTTCATCCACGACCAGCACCACACCTACTTCGGGCGTTTCGCCTCGCGCAAGCAGGTCGTCGACTCCTTCGACGCCTCGGTCAGCTACACCGTGGGCGACTTCGCAGAGAAGATCACCATGCCGACCGTTCTCATCGGCGCAGAGAAAGACCCGATCACCGCGGTCAAGCACCTCTATGCGCTCGCGGACCGCATTCCGGGTGCAGAGCTGCACGTGATTCCGGATGTGGGCCACCTCATCCACTACGAGGTGCCGCGCATCGCCGCGGAGCTGATCCGCGACTTCGTCGGCGAGGGCCAGCTAGCCGACGAGACCCGCTGACTCGCGCCCTTCGATAGCGTTCTGCTCCTCGAGCTCGTCTTCCGCGCAGTCGAGCGACTCCAGCTCGATCGGGTCGTCGAAGGCGATGAGCTCCAGGCCGCCGTCGGAATGACGGAAGCTGTGGATCGATCCGTTGCGAATCGCCTCGACGGTGCCGTCGGGAGCCACCGAGTTGAGCACCGTGCGAATGACGCCGCCGTGGGCCACCACCACGATGTTCTCGCCGGGGTGCTCCGCCGCTAGGGCGTGCAGGGCAGGCAGCACCCGGGCCGCCACCTGCTCGCGGGTCTCGCGACCGGGAACCTCGGCGCCGTCAGGGAAGAGGCGGTCGATATCGGCCCCCGTCATCCCCTCTGCTGTTCCGTAGTTGCGCTCGACCAGCTCAGGGATCGCGGTGGGAGTCGGCAGCCCGGTCTCGCGGGCGATGATGCTCGCCGTCTCGAAGGCACGGCTGAGGGGGCTGGCATAGATGCCGTCCCACTGGCGACGCGCCAGCAGCCTGCCCGAGGTCGCGGCCTGCTCACGCCCGAGGTCGTTGAGGGGAATGTCGGTGCTGCCCTGAATCTTGCGGGCGCGGTTCCAGTCGGTCTCGCCGTGGCGAACGAGGTAGAGCATCGTCATGGGGGTCCCTTCGCGGGGCACCGCTTAGCCGCGCAGACGCTCCTGCAGCGTGAGGAAGACCTCCGAGGTGCCAGCGTCAATCTTAACGGCCGCCTGCGTGTCGCCCTTGGTCACGCCCCGGTTGATGACGACCAGGGGAATACGGCGGCGACGGGCCTGCTCGATGAGGCGGATGCCCGAGTTGACCACCAGAGACGACCCCGCGACGATCAGCGCGTCGGCCTTCTTCACCAGCGCGGACGCCTCGCTGAACTTCTCCACCGGAATGAACTCGCC
>JBIIAR010000210.1:0-4662 GCA_044239765.1 Microbacteriaceae bacterium | reverse complement strand
GGTCAGCGCTGCATCGTCGCCAGCACGATGAGCAGGTAGAGCGCGATCGACGCGACCGGTATCGCCACCGTGAGCGCGATCGCGAGGATCGCCCGCGACCGCCCGCCGTTGAACGAGAAGGCGAGAACGCTGACGATCAGCGCCGCAACGGTGCCCCCGCCGGCGAGCACGACGTGCGCGATCCACGAGACCATGATCTCGGAGTTCGGCCCGAGCAGCCCGGCTTCGACGTCGAAGAGCCCATCGCTCGGCACCGCCAGCCGCCCGACCGCGAGACCGATGCCGACGGATGCCGCCAGCGACGCCGCGAGCACGACACTCGCGACGATCACCGCCGCGATGCCGAGGCGCGGGCGCTGCACGACCGCGTAGGGGCCGTCGGTGTACATGGTCATCCCAGAAGGATGCCAGACCTATACCGTGCGCCAGTAGATGCGACGCAGCACGGCCCGCTCCGCCAGCGTCCACAGGGTCGAGACCGTGAGGTACAGGGCCGCGGCGAGCGGAACGATCGCTGCGAAGGGCACGGCGATGAGGGGAAGCCAGCTGAGCCATCCAGTCGTCGTGGTCATGCGTCGCGTGACGAGGGCGCTGGTGGCGATGACGAGCAGCAGAACGGCGAAGATCGCGAGGCCCGCCACGCCCCCGGTCAGCAGGTGCGCGCCGAGCGGAACGTTGAGCAGCGTCGCCGCGAGCAGGGCATTGGCGTGCCCGTCGATGCTCGCGCGCACGAAGAGCCCGTAGACGACGGCGAGCACGGGCGCCTGCGCGATGGCCGGGCCGATGCCGGCCAGGGGCGACACGCCCTCCTTCTTGTAGAGCTCGAGGGTCTTCTCCTGCAGCTTCTGGGGGTTCTTCTTATAGCGCTCGCGCAGCGCCGCGAGGGCGGGTGCGAGGCGGCGGCGGGTCCACTCCGCCTTGGTCTGGCTGATGCCCACCGGAATGAGCAGGGCTCGCACGATCACCGTCAGAACGACGATGGCGCCGAGCGGATTGAGCAGGGTCGAAACCCACACAACGAGCGGGTAGACGAGGGTGGTGGCAAAGCTGAACGGGTCCATGAAGGGCTCCTTAGATAACGATCGGATGTGGTGGCCGTCTGGCCACGCACCCTGCGTTACAGAGCTACGCGGCCGCGATCGCGAATGTCGGAGCCCGACCGAGCGGGCGGCCTGCGGTGGTGGGGTGGCTCGGGGCCGGCGTCTCGCTCAGCGGCTCGGCATGCGCGAGGGCGCGTGCGCCCACCGTCATCTGACGGGGTGCGACGCCAGCGCAGGCGTGCACCGCGAGCGCGAGTGCGGCGAGGGCGAGGGCCGCGGTTGCCGCCGAGGCGTCGGGCAGCATCGCGACGACGATTGTCATCGAGAAGAGCATCGCAAGCAAGCGCACGAAGCCAACGCTAGCGCACCGTACGATTTACCCCATGTCCTCGAAGCGCACCCGGTTCCGCGCTGCGGCCACCACGGTGCAAGAGAGCCGCGCGATGCACATCATCGCCCGCAGCGGCTTCGCGTGGAACGGCCTGCTGCACGTCATCATGGGCTCGATCGCCTTCGCGGTCGCGTTCGGCGAGAAGGCGACCGCCAACCACGACGGTGCCCTCGCCCAGCTGAGCGCGGGGCCCATCGGCGGCCTGCTGCTCTGGGCGACGGTGATCGGGCTGTGGGGGCTCGCGTTCTTCCAGCTGCTCACGGCAGCGCTGGTGCGGGGCACGTCGAAGGCGGCCTGGATGAAGCGCGCGAAGCCGGGCGCGCGGTCCCTCGCCTATATCGGCCTCGGTGCGATCGCGTTTCGCTTCGCGGTCGGCGCCAGCCCGAAGGGCTCCGAGGCGCAGGCGATCAGCCGCGACCTGCTGGCAATTCCGGGCGGTGTGTGGGGGGTGGCCGCGATTGGGCTCACCATCTTCATCGCGGGCATCGTGTTTGTGGCGATGGGCATCCGTCGCAAGTTTCTCAATGACATCGACCCGCCCAACAAGTACGTGCGCCGGGTGGCGCGCGTCGCGGGCGTTGTCGGCTACATCTCGAAGGGCATCGCGCTTCTCACCGTCGGAGTGCTCTTCTTCATCGCCGCGATACGCAACGACGCGGATGCCGCGGCCGGCCTCGACGGAGCCCTGCTGACCCTGCGCCAGCTGCCTTCAGGCAACGTGTCGCTGAGCGTCGTCGCCCTCGGGTTCATCCTCTTCGGCATCTACCAGTTCATTCGCGCGCGCTTCGAGATTCTCGAGCGCCGCGGCGACTAGCCTCAGAGGGTGAGCAACGACCCCTACGGCAAGCGCGACAAGCCCACCCGCCTCGAGTCGGTGCACCGCACCCTGCAGGGCGTGAACAGCGTGACCGCGCTGGTCACCGCGGTGGCCTTTCTGGTCATCGGGGTCGGCGCGCTGATTGCGGCCTCCGTGCTGTCAGAGCCGCTGGCCGCCCTCGTGGGCGGCATCGGCATCCTGATCGGTGCCGTTCGACTGCTGCTGATCTACCGGCTGCGCCGCTAGCTGATGTCTTCGCGGCGGCCCTGACCGAGCTCGTCGGCGTCGTCATCCGTCACCATGGCAAATACGCCGGTCGGAACACCGGGCAGGCTGGCCACGCGGCTGGCCACGTTGAGCAGGCTCGACTCGTCGCCGCCGGTGATGACGATCACATAGCTGCCCTCGAACTCGTCGCCCTCTTCGACCACGAAGGCGTCGCCCGACTCCTCGATCTCGGCGACCAGCTCGCTGACGTCGTCGATCCAGGGAAACGGGTTCTCGCCCTCGGTCACGTTGCGATCGGGGGTCAGGGGCACGTGGATCTCAACTACGAGGGTGGCGTCAGACATGGGTGTCAGCCTATCGGCGAGGGGTGACAGCCTTGGCAGGATCAAGCCTGATGCACAACACGTGAGGCTAGCGCAACTACGCCATGACACCCCAAACTGACCTCATGCCTCAACCCGCTGACTCCCGCGTCGCCGTCTACATCGACTTCGACAACATTGTCATCTCCCGCTACGAGCAAGTTCTGGGCAAGGGAGCGTTCGCGAAAGACAAGGTGCGAGCAACCTCTGCGGCCAAGGCCCGATCCGATTCGAAGCTGAAGAGCGCGATTGTCGACATCGACGCAATCCTCGACTACGCCTCGTCGTTCGGCCAGGTGGTGATCTCTAGGGCATATGCAGATTGGTCCGTGCCCGCGAACGCCATTTACCAGAATCAACTTATTGGCCGGGCGGTCGATCTCACACAGCTCTTTCCGCTCGCCGCGTCACTGAAGAATGGCGCTGACATCAGGCTCTCGGTCGATGTCATGGAAGACCTTTTCCGTCTGCCCGATATCACCCACGTGGTGATTGTGGCGGGAGACTCTGACTATGTCGCGCTCGCTCAACGATGCAGCAGGCTTGGCCGCTCGGTGATCGGTGTGGGTGTAGCCGGCTCGACGAGCCGAGCGCTGAAAACCGCCTGCACTCAGTTCAAGAACTACGACGAAATCGACGGCGTGCCTGCGTTTGCAGCACCTATGGCAACAACCAAAGCGGCGGCCCCGCTCAAGGTCAGCTCGGCACCATCCCCAAGTTCGACGGCCTCGCTGTCCGCCAGCGAAGAGCAAAGCCGAAACGACAGGGCTTCCAACCTGCTTGTGAAGGCAATCAAGCTCGTCGGTGAGAAGGACGAGTGGCACCCCAGCACGCAGGTGAAGAGTCAAATGCTGCGCCTCGATCCGGCATTCAGCGAGAAATCACTGGGATTCACATCTTTCACTGCGTTCATCAAGTCGCGATCGAAGTTGGTCGATCTTCAAGAGCAAGGCTTGAACCGCAGTCTGAAGCTCATCACCTAGCGCTAGCCGATTGCTGCCGCCGCTCCCGCCGAACTGCAATCTGAGTCAGACTTGCCCCATGCCAACTCCCACCGAGTCCCGCGTAGCCGTCTACATCGACTTCGACAACATCGTCATCTCCCGCTACTCCCAGGTGCACCCGGCCAATCGCCGCGACCAGCTGAGCCGCTACGCCGCGACGGACGACGTCATGGCCGCCCGCCTCGAGGCCGCGACCGTCGACATCGGCGCGATCCTCGACTACGCCTCCAGCTTCGGAACGATCGTCATCAGCCGCGCCTACGCCGACTGGTCGCTGCCGGTGAACAGCCGCTACCAGCGCGACCTCATCTCTCGCGCAGTGGACCTCACCCAGCTCTTTCCCACAGCTGGAACAAAAAACGGCGCGGACATCCGCCTGGCTGTCGACGTCGTCGAAGACCTTTTCCGACTGGACACCATCACCCACGTGGTCATCGTCGCCGGCGACTCCGACTACATCTCCCTGGCGCAGCGCGCCAAAAGGCTGGACCGCTACGTCATCGGCATCGGCGTCGCCGGCAGCACCTCCCACTCGCTGGCGGATGCCTGCAACGAGTTCGCCGACTACGACTCCTTGCCCGGGGTCGAGAAGCCGAAGAAGGTCGCTCGAGCGCCGCGGGTTGAGCGGGTCGAGCCCGTCGAGAGGGTCGAGCCTGTCGAGACCACATCGCGGGTCGATCCCGCCGAGCGGGTCGAGCTTGTCGAGACCGTCGAGACCAAGCCCCCCGTCTCCCTCCGCAGCGCCCGAGACAAAGCCGCAGTCCTGCTGAAGCGCGCCCTCGACCTCGGCGAGAAAGACGACGACAACTGGCAGCACAGC
>JBIIAR010000021.1:0-13713 GCA_044239765.1 Microbacteriaceae bacterium | reverse complement strand
CCCCCGCCCGCGACCGCTTCAAGATCTTCATCCTCGACGAGGCGCACATGGTGACCCCGCAGGGCTTCAACGCACTGCTCAAGATCGTCGAGGAGCCGCCGGAGCACGTGAAGTTCATCTTCGCGACGACGGAGCCGGAGAAGGTCATCGGCACCATTCGCAGCCGAACGCACCACTACCCCTTCCGCCTGGTGCCGCCCGCGCAGATGCTGGAGTACATCGGCAGCCTCTGCGAGTCCGAGGGCGTCACCGTCGAGCCCGGCGTGCTGCCGCTCGTCGTGCGCGCCGGTGGCGGCTCGGTGCGCGACACCCTCTCTCTGCTTGACCAGCTCATCGCAGGATCCGAGGGCACCAATGTGGAGTACGAGCGCGCCGTCGCGCTGCTCGGCTACACCCACGGCGCCCTGCTCGACGAGATCGTCGACGCCCTCGGTGCCCACGACTCCGGCGCCGTGTTCGGCGCCGTCGACCGCGTCATCCAGACCGGACAAGACCCGCGTCGATTCGTCGAAGACCTGCTCGAGCGCCTGCGCGACCTCATCATCGTCAGTGCGACCGCCGACCGCGCGTCGGCCGTGCTGCGCGGTATTCCGCAGGACCAGCTCGAGCGCATGTCGCAGCAGGCGACCGTGTTCGGGCAGGCCGAGCTGTCGAGGGCGGCGGATGTCGTCAACGCGGCCCTGACCGAGATGACCGGGGCGACATCCCCCCGCCTGCACCTCGAGCTCATGGTCGCCCGCATTCTCGTTCCCGCCTCCGACGAGACCGAGCGCGGAGCACTGGCGCGCGTCGAGCGCCTTGAGCGCCGCGTTGGCGTGGTCGGGGACGGCGGCGAGGTCTCGACAAGCTCGACCCGCACTGCGGCTCCCGAGCGGGTCGCGCCGACTCAGCGGGTCGAGCCGACTCAGCGGGTCGAGCCGGCTCAGCGGGTCGAGCCGACTCAGCGGGTCGAGCCTGTCGAGACCCCTCCCGCGCCCAAGCCTGTCGTCGTCGAAGAGGCGATCGTCGAAGAGATCAAGTCGGGCGAGGTGACCCCGCCGGCTGTCGAGCCCGTGCAGGTTCCCGCGCCCTCCCCGCAGATCGTGCCCGGCACGCCGGTGAGCCTGCAGCAGCTGCGCGACGCGTGGCCCGAGGTGCTCGAGGCGGTGCAGGAGGCCAAGCTCAGCGCCTGGGTCGTGCTGCAGACCGCGCAGGCCCGCAATCTCGTCGACGACGTGCTGACGGTGACCTTTCCCAGCGAGAACGACGTGGCGAGCTTCAAGCAGCCGAACCCGAGTGGCGACAGCGTCAGCGAGTACCTGCGCGCCGCGATCCTCACGGTGCTCGGATTCCGCGTGAAGTTCATTGCCCGCGTCGAGGCGGCGGCAGCGCCCGTCGTCGAGGCGCCGCCCGAGCCCACTGAGCCAGAGATCGAGCCCGGGGGCTGGGCAGTTGCCGCGATCCCCGAGTCGGAGCCTGCACCGCAGCCACGAGTCAGCCGCGGGCCCGTCGAGAAGCCCGCGCCGACCAACCAGCGCTACGGCGAGTCCGTCGTGCGCGAGGTGCTCAACGCCACCTTCATCGAGGAGCAGCCGCTCAAGCCCCGGGTCGTTCCGACCTCGCAGGACGACTAGCCCGTGTACGAGGGAATCGTCCAGGAGCTCATCGACGAGCTGGGCCGACTGCCCGGCATCGGCCCGAAGTCGGCGCAGCGCATCGCCTTCCACATTCTGCAGACCGAGAGCGTGGATGTCACCCGCCTTGCCGAGGTGCTGACCGAGGTGCGCGAGAAGGTGCACTTCTGCGTGATCTGCGGCAATGTCACCGAGCAGGAGCAGTGCTCCATCTGCCGCGACCCCCGTCGCAGCCACGCCACCATCTGCGTCGTCGAAGAGGCGAAAGACGTGTCGGCGGTCGAGCGAACCCGCGAGTTCAAGGGGCTCTACCACGTGCTTGGCGGCGCAATCTCGCCGATCGACGGTGTTGGCCCTGACGACCTGCGCATCCGCCAGCTTCTGACCCGGCTCGCCGACGGCACCGTCACCGAGGTGATCATCGCCACCGACCCCAACCTCGAAGGCGAGGCGACCGCCACCTACCTCACCCGTCTGCTCGTGCAGCCGGGGCTGCGGGTCACCCGCCTGGCCTCTGGCCTACCGGTAGGCGGCGACCTCGAGTACGCCGACGAGGTCACGCTGGGCCGCGCCTTCGAGGGCCGCAGGGTCGTCGAGAACTAGACGCCGCGTAACGCGTGGCCTACGGGGGATACAATTTCTCGTTGGGCGGTTCACGCCCTCGCGCCCCGTTCCACAGCCACCCAGGAGTACCCGTGAGTCTGATCGTTCAGAAGTACGGCGGATCGTCCGTGGCCGACGCCGAGGGGCTCAAGCGCGTCGCCAAGCGCATCGTCGAGACCAAGAAGGCCGGCCACGAGGTCGTTGTCGTCGTCAGTGCGATGGGCGACACCACCGACAACCTGCTCGACCTCGCTGAGCAGGTCGTTCCGATCGCCAGCGGCCGCGAGCTCGACATGCTGCTGAGCGCGGGCGAGCGCATCTCGATGGCGCTGCTGGCCATGGCCATCAAGAGCCTCGGCGTCGAGGCCCGCAGCTACACCGGCAGCCAGGCCGGCATGATGACGGATGCCCAGCACGGGTCCGCCCGCATCGTCGACGTCACTCCGCGCCGCGTGCGCGAGGCGCTCGACGAGGGTGCCATCGCCATCGTCGCGGGCTTCCAAGGCTTCAACCGCGGCACGGGCGACATCACGACGCTCGGCCGCGGAGGCAGCGACACGACCGCCGTCGCGCTCGCCGCAGCGCTCGGCGCCGACGTCTGCGAGATCTACACGGATGTCGACGGTGTCTTCACCTCCGACCCCCGCGTGGTGAAGAGCGCGCACAAGATCGACCGCATCACGAGCGAGGAGATGCTCGAGCTCGCTGCCGCTGGCGCGAAGGTTCTGTACATCCGCGCCGTGGAGTACGCGCGCCGTCACGGGGTGCTGCTGCACGTACGCAGCTCGTTCAACAACAACGAGGGCACGCTGGTCGTCAACCCGACAGAGGGAGAGAACGTGGAAGAGCCAATCATCACCGGTGTTGCCGCCGACCTGAGCCAGGCGAAGGTCACCGTGATCGGGGTTCCTGACATCCCCGGCAAGGCCGCGCGCATCTTCACGATCGTCGCCAAGACGGGTGCGAACATCGACATGATCGTGCAGAACTCGTCATCGGCGAGCGGCCTGACCGACATCTCGTTCACGCTGCCGAAGTCCGACGCGCAGACCGCCATGACGGCGCTCAACGCCGAGAAGGACGAGGTCGGGTTCGACGCGCTCTCGCACGACGACCAGATCGGCAAGCTGTCGGTTGTGGGTGCGGGTATGCGCTCGAGTGCCGGCGTGACCGCGAAGCTCTTCACCGCACTGTCGGATGCGGGCATCAACATCGAGATGATCTCGACCTCAGAGATCCGCATCTCGGTCATCACCCGCGCCGACACCATCAACGAGGCAACCCGCGTGGTGCACACCGCCTTCGACCTCGACGCCGACGAAGAGGCTGTGGTTCACGGAGGAACTGGGCGCTAAGGGCAAAGGCCATTTCTGGCCTTTGCGCACCCAGTTCCCGGGGCCCTCTGAGGCGAGGGAGTCGTCAAGCGACGGCCAATTCTGGCCCCTTCGGCCGAGGGACCTTAGCTGCGCGTGCGACGCCGGCGCACGATACCGACCGCTGCGAGTGAGAGACCTGCCGTGAGCAGTAGACCGGCTGCGGTGAGTGGTGCCATGGCATCCGATCCCGTGCTGGCGAGCGCTCCGGGCCGTGCAGCGATAGTCAGCGACTGCGTCAGGTTGCGTGCCGTGCCCGCTACCGAGATGCCGAGGGCCTGCGCGGTGTGGCTGCCGCTGAGCGCAGCCGGGAGCGGCGTGGTCAGTGTCGCGATGCCAGCACCGTTGGCGATGGCTGAGCCGAGCAGCTGAGGTGTGGAGTGGATCCAGAAGTCGACCTGGGTGCCCGGGCGGAATCCGATCGCCTCAAGGATCACCGTTCCTCCCTGGCTTGGCGTGTTGTCGTTGAGGGTGAGGTCACTGGAGTCGGGTCCACCTGGAAGAGCCTCGCCCACCGGCAGTCCGGGCAGAAAATCGACAGCAGCCGACCAGGGTCCCACGCCATCGTCGTTGCGCGCCGCGACAACGACCTTGTAGGCCGTGCCGTTGTCGAGCCCCTCGACGCTGCAGTAGGTCACGCCGGTTGCAGTGCAGGTCGCGCCCGCGATGTCATCGCCGGCAGCATCCTGCACCTGTACCGTGTAGTCGATGATGGCGCTTGCGCCGGTGTGGCTCGGCGCGGCCCAGCTGAACGAGCCGCGCAGGTTCTCCTGCTTGACTGTGACCGCGGTCGGTGCTCCCGGCGGGTCTGCGGGCAGCGCGCTGCAGCTGACGACCGTGGATCCGCTCGGATACCCGGTGCGGCTTGCCGACACGGTGATGGTTGTCGTGGCACCCGGCGCGAGTCCGCTGACCGTGAGCAGACCCGCACTACTGATCGACGCGCTACCCGATGTCGCCGAGGCGCCCCAGGTGAAGTCCGGGTCATAGTTGCTGATGCTCACCGTGCAGCCGCCCGCAGCGGAGGTGGGGGTGCCTGCGGCGGGAAGCAGCGGGCTGCCGGGGCCGGGGCCTGGATCGGCGGCAGTGGTGACGAAGAAGCTGGCCCCGTTGTAGAAGCCCATGAGGTAGCGGTTCGCCACATGGTCGTGGGCGAGATAGTGCATATTGCTGAAGGGCTCCGTGTACTGACCGCCGTAGACCACCGATGCCGTGCTGCCCGCCTCGAGCCTCCACGATTTGAAGTTCGGGGTGTATGACTTCCACTGGATTCGGTAGAGGTAGGTGCCATCCGTTGCGATGCCGTGCTCGTCGGTAGCCCAGTTGTCGCTGTCGCCCATGACGTAGTCCTCGGAGAACGCGAGGGTCACGCCGGCTCCGGTACCAGAGACGGTGTAAGTGCGCAGGGTGGACTCGTATCCGCCGCCGGATGCTCCCGTGTACTGCGACACCTTGCCGATTCGGCCATCGGGAAAGTCGATGAGGCTGCTGTAGGTGTAGTAGTAACCGACGGGCAGTTCGTGGCCGGAGGGCACTGCGATCTCGGTCACGCTCCAGTCGGAGACACTGATGCAGTAGAGGCGAACATTGCCAGCGCTGTTGTTGTCATTGGTGATGAACAGGCAGCCGTGGCTGTAGGCGAGGCTGAGCCTCATGATGTCGCCCGGAAGCGTCGGCGCCCCGTCGGATCCCCACTCCACCGTGTGCTCGGTGCCGACGGCGTTGAAGGACTGCCCGGTGCCGTTCTCGGCGGGGAGGGCAGACAGCGGCGTGGTCACCACGTTGCCGTTGCCGCGAAGCATGTACACGGTCGCGCCGTCGGTTGTCAGGCCGGCCATGTTGTCCATGTTCGAGACGGTGACGGCGATTCCGCTGCCGGTGTAGGGCTCCGAGAGCAGGCGCGCGGCGAGGGGTACGGGGTCTGCCGCCGAGGCGGTCATGGGCACGGCGCCGACTATGACGGTGAGGCTCGCGGCGACGGCGACAAGAGTGCGGGGCAGGGCTGGGCGAATTGACAAACTAGGGCCTCACACTTCGGGTCACAGGGCGCTCTTGCACCGAGAATACGGTGTGGATGCGCGCCAAGCGCCACGTTGAAGACTCCCAATCTAGGGGGTGGAACTGCCGGTCTGTCCCCGCTGGGCCGCTCCGCGCATCCTGAGGCGGAGTTCGTTGACACGATGGGTGATGAAGCCATCGGAGAAGCGGAATCTATAGGGGTACTCGCGAGCTAGACGGAGCGACCCAGTTGTGGGGTCAGCTGCTGAGCAGTATCGCCAGCAGAATGCTGCTGCCGTTGTAGAACACGTGGGCGATGATCGGCGCGCCGATGCGCCCCGTGACGATGGCGACGACGCTGTTGATGGCGCCGAGCACGAGCGTGCTGCCGCCGAGGATGATCAGCAGCGTCACATCCGTCGACTGCAGCAGGTGCAGCGCGGCGAAGCCGATCGACGAGGCCAAGATCCCCACGACCGCGGCGCGCACGGGGGAGCCGCCGCGGCGCAGCACGCGGTGACGGGCCGCGCGAAGCACGAGGCCGCGAAAGAAGAGCTCCTCGACAAAGGGCGCCAGCAGCGACGCGATGAGGATGCCGTTGAGCAGCACCCACACCGGTGCCTCCGACAGCGTGAAGTTGCCCTGCTCAGGCGTGTGGTTGGTCAGCACGACTGCGACGGCCGTGAGCACGAAGGTGAAGATCTTCGCCACGAGGCCGGCGGCGAGGCCGAGGGGCAGGTCGATCCAGCGAAAGCGCAGCCCGAAGTCGGCGGCGAGCGACCTCAGGCCCTTGCGGCGTGAGGCGAGAACGACGACCGCGACGAGTGCGGCATAGGTGACGATGCCGCTGGCGAAGTCGAAGGCATCCGCGTCGTCCGGTCCGAGGTCGAAGGCTGCTACCGCGACGATCTGCAGGGTGATCGTGAGGAAGAAGGCGGCGATGCCGTAGATGACGTCCCACCAGCCCCAGCGCACATCCGGCAGCGAGTATGTCAGGAATCGTGGGGAGGTTGGCGTGGTTGTCACAGTCGGGTCGGCGCTCACGCCTTCACAATAGACTTGAACGTCCTCGCATTACCTGAAGAAGCGGAACATCATGAGCAGCACCGGAGTACGTATCGGCGTCGTTGGCGCCACTGGCCAGGTCGGAGCCGTCGTGCGCCGCCTTCTCGAGGAGCGCGACTTTCCGGTAGCCGAGATTCGCTACTTCGCCTCGTCGCGCAGCGCTGGCACCACGCTGCCGTGGAAGGGCGAGGATGTCGTGGTCGAAGACGCGGAAACCGCCGACCCCACAGGCCTCGACATCGCCATCTTCAGCGCGGGAGCCACCACGAGCAAGGCGCAGGCCCCGCGCTTCGCGGCCGCCGGCGTGCTCGTCATCGACAACTCCAGCGGCTTCCGCATGGACCCCGAGGTGCCGCTCGTGGTCAGCGAGGTCAACCCACACGCCATCAAGCAGGCCGTCAAGGGCATCATCGCCAACCCGAACTGCACCACGATGGCAGCCATGCCCGTGCTCAAGGTGCTGCACGAGGAGGCTGGGCTGCAGCGCCTCATCGTCAGCACCTACCAGGCGGTCAGCGGCGCTGGCCTCAAGGGCGGCGAGGAGTTGCTCGCTCAGGCGCGCGTCGCGGTGAACTCGGACGCTCTCGGCCTCGTACACGACGGCAACTCGGTCGAGTTCCCGGCCCCCGTCGCCTTCCCCAAGACGATCGCCTTCGACGTGATCCCGCAGGCCGGCAGCTTCGTTGACGACGGCCTCTTCGAGACCGACGAGGAGAAGAAGCTGCGCAACGAGAGCCGCAAGATCCTCGAGCTGCCCGACCTGCTGGTGAGCGGCATCTGCGTGCGCGTTCCCGTGTTCACCGGCCACTCGCTCGCGATCAACGCGGAGTTCGCCTCCTCCATCGATGTGGCCCGTGCGAAGGAGCTGCTCTCCGACGCCCCCGGTGTCACCTACACCGACGTGCCGACCCCGCTCGAGGCCGCCGGCAAGGACCCGTCGTTCGTCGGCCGCCTTCGCCAGGACGAGGGTGTGCCGAACAACCGCGGCCTCGCCCTCTTCATCAGCAACGACAACCTGCGCAAGGGCGCGGCGCTCAACGCGGTGCAGATCGCGGAGCTGGTTGCGGCTGACCTAGTGCTCGCCTGATGGCTTCTTCGACGGTCGGCCAGGCGGTCATCACCTGGCTGTAGTCGAAGTGCTCGACGCGGTACCCGCGCGCTGTCAGCCAGGCGCTCTTGGTGAGGTCCTCAACTCTCGTTGATGAGTGCCACTCCTCGCTGTCGATCTCGATCACGAGCCAGCCGTCGATGAGAAGGTCCACGCGATAGTGCCCGATCTGCACCTGAATCTCGATGGACCGACCGAGAGCTGCCAACCGCAATCGAGCGATGGACTCCGTGCCCGATTCCGCGCGCCCGTCCACTTTCCGAAGTAGCGCCTTCATTCGCAGCGGAAGCAGCGCCTCGAGCAACGGCACGTCGCCCGGCCGCAGCACCCCCGTGTGGAGTCCGCTGTCGACTGCCGCGATGAAGTGCTCCGGGGTGGTGCCGCGAGCGAAGGCAGCTAGCGCATCCACCGCCGACACACGCCAGTCGAGTGCTGATGGCAGTCGTTCGACACCCCAGTGACGGGTGACCCCGTGCGTCGTGTGCCGCGGCTGATCGAAGTTCGCGAGCGGCACCGCGCTTCGGCTGACCCCACCCGTTCCGCGTGGGCTGACAAGCACATGGATGGAGCGGTCGAGGCCGCGCCACACTCCCATGCTGCCGAGGGCAGATGCGGAGGTCAGTCGTCCGCGGTGCATGGCCGCGATCACCGCGTCGCGTTCTGCCGACGTGGTCGCGACCCACGGCCGCACGGGGCGGGTGAGCCAGCCCTCCGCGACGGCCGCGTCGATCTCGCGGCGAGAGTGGCCGAGCAGACGCAGGCGTGAGCTTCGCACCAGGAAGCCGTTGACCTGCATGTCGTGACGGAGGCTGTTCATCGCGCCAGCATCCGCTGGTTGTTCTGTCGGCGGGGCGGATGCTCTGAGTCTGTGCTGTGCGTGCACCTCAGGAGGAGAAGCCGCGCGAGCAGAGCTAAAAAGTCCTCTGGAAGCGCCCCAGCCGCAAAATCTCCTTCTCACGTGCCTGGGAGCGGCGCGCAATTCAGAAGGACTTACCGCATGAGGAGGGAGCAGAACTCCTCACGAGCCGCTCCCCAGCGCAAACATCCTTACGAGGCGCTCAACGCCCCGAAGGCCAGATACGCCACAGCCGCCCCGCTCACACCGCGGTATAGCGTCCCGGCGCCGGACAGGTGGATGGCGACGGCCGCGAGCTCGTCGGCGGTCGACTTATCGACACCCGACAGCGTCGGCGTCGTGAGTGCGCTGATGGAGTTCGCGATGCCATACGCGGCGGCGGTGTTCACGGCCGTGGAGACGTGCTCGGGCAGTCCGTCGAGGGCCCAGCCCCACATCCACGTCTCGGTGTCGGGGGAGTAGCTGCCGATGAACTGCACGGGGCCGGTGAGCGTGCCCGCGTCGGACTCGAACGAGATGGTTCCGGCGACGAGGTTGGCCGACCAGCCGGTGGCGGCGGCAACCTGGTCGCGCGCTGCGGCGAGGGCGGCATCCTGCTCGTCTGCTGCTGTCGCGATGAGCTGCAGCAGCTCCGCGGTGAGCTCGACCTGCGGCGCAGCGGCCTGCTTTCCCTTACCGAACATGCGAACCAACCTAGCAAGCGCTCAGCGGGGTGGTGTCGAATAGCAGGCATGTCGAGAGCGCTGAAGTGGATCCTCCCGGCCATCGGCATCCTCATCATTGGAGTGCTCGTGGTTCTGTTCGCCAGCCCCGCCGTTGACGACGGCCGCACCCGCGTCGCGTTCTACGGCGACTCGTACACGCTCGGCACCGGCGCAAGCGATTTCAGCAAGCGCTGGTCAACGGTCATCAGCGCCGAGCGCGACTGGAACGAGTTCAACCCCAGCGTGAACGGCCTCGGCTTCGTGAACAACCGCGGTCCGGGGCAGGACCTGCCCGACCAGGTGATCGCAAACGAGCCCGACATCGTCTTCATCACCATGGGCCTCAATGACAACTTCAGCTTCGATCGCGCAGCCGACCAGATCAAGCAGGCCATCACCGACGACTTCACGAAGCTCAAGTCGGCGCTGCCCAACGCGCGTTTCATCGTTGTCGAGCCTTTCTGGTACACCGACGCGCGTCCTGGCTCGGTCGAGACGATCATCGGGTGGGTGAAGGACGCGGCGGCAGAGATCGACGCCGACTATATCCCGGGGGCAAGCCGCTGGATCGAGGGCCATCCCGAGTGGATGGCCGAGGACGGCCTGCACCCCAACGACGACGGCTACGCAGAGATGGCTAGACGTATGGATGAAGAACTCACCACACTAGGTCTGTGAACGAATCCGTTGACCACTACCTCGCCGCCGTCGAGGGCGAGCGCGGCGAGACCTTCCGCGCGGTCTTCGACGTCGTGCAGGAGGCCATGCCCGCGGGCTACGAGCTCGACGACTACCGGGGTGCCCCACACTGGGTCGTGCCGCTGAGCACCTACCCGGTCACCTACAACAAGCAGCCGCTGCCCTACACGGCGATGATGGCGCACAAGAGCTACCTGTCGCTCTATCTCAACTGCCTTTACGCGGACTCGGATGAGGAGAGGGCCTTTCGAGACGCGTGGGCCGAGACGGGCCTCAAGCTCAATATGGGCAAGTCGTGCCTGCGCTTCCGCACGCTGGACGACCTCAGCCTGCCCCTCATCGTAAAAACCGTGAAAAGCACTCCTCCGGAGCGCTTCATAGCGGTCTACGAGCAGAGCCGTCGCGCCTAAACTTATTCGGTGAGCTCCTCAGAAGAGAACGTTGTCGACGTAGCCCTCATCGGAGGCGGTGTCATGAGCGCAACGCTTGGCACCCTCCTCTCAGAGCTGGAGCCGACCTGGTCGATCCGCCTGTTCGAGCGCCTCAGCCAGTCGGCTCTCGAGAGCTCCAACCCGTGGAACAACGCCGGCACCGGCCACTCCGCTCTCTGCGAGCTCAACTACACGCCAGAGAAGGCCGACGGCACGATCGACATCACCAGCGCGGTCAAGGTCAACGAGCAGTTCCAGGTGTCACGCCAGTTCTGGTCGCACCTCGTCGACACCGGCAAGCTGCCATCGCCCGAGGCCTTCATCAACCCCGTACCGCACATGAGCTTCGTGTGGGGCGAGGCGAACGTGGAGTACCTGCGCAAGCGGTGGGAGGCATTGAAAGACCACCCGCTGTTTGCCGGCATGGAGTTCAGCGATGACGCATCCGTCATCCGCTCGTGGTCGCCGCTGCTGATTCCCGGTCGCCTCAAGTCGCAGCCGATCGCCGCCACCCGCATCGCCTCTGGCACCGACGTCGACTTCGGCGCGCTCACCCGCCTGCTGCTCGGCCTGCTGCGCGACCGCGGCGCGTCGCTCAGCCCGGAGTCCAAGGTCACCGCGATCAAGCGCATGCGCGACGGCCTGTGGCGCATCACCTACCGTCACGAAATCGGCTATACGAAGTTCCACGTGTTCGCGCGCTTCGTCTTCGTCGGCGCGGGCGGCCACGCCCTCAACCTGCTGCAGAAGTCGGGCATCAAAGAGATCCGCGGCTTCGGCGGCTTCCCGGTGAGCGGCGAGTTCCTGCGCACTGACAACCCCGAGATCGCGGCCCGTCACGACGCAAAGGTCTACGGCAAGGCAGCCGTGGGCTCGCCGCCGATGTCGGTGCCGCACCTCGACCGTCGAGTCGTCGACGGCGTGCCGAGCCTGATGTTCGGCCCCTACGCGGGCTTCAGCCCGAAGTTTCTCAAGACCGGCTCGTGGTTCGACCTCTTCGCCTCCATCCGCTGGCACAACCTCGTGCCGATGGTCGCCGCGGGCGTGAGCAACCTCGGCCTGGTGCGCTACCTCATCGGGCAGTTGCTCGCCCGCAAGACGACGAAGTTCGCCGCGCTCGAGGAGTTCTTTCCGAACGCCGACCCCAAGGACTGGTACCGCATCACGGCCGGACAGCGCGTGCAGGTCATCAAGAAAGACAAGAAGAAGCTGGGTGTGCTGCAGTTCGGCACCGAGGTCGTGGCAGCTGCAGACGGGTCGATCGCCGGACTTCTCGGGGCCTCACCCGGAGCCTCGACCGCTGTTCCCATCATGATCGGCCTTCTCGAGAAGTGCTTCCCGGCGAAGCTCGATGCCTGGGCTCCACAGCTGCGCACCATGGTGCCGAGCTACGGCAAGCAGCTCTCTGACGATCCGAAGCTCGCTGACGCGATGATGAGCGCGACCGCCACGGCACTGCATATCGCCCGCTAGCTCTCGACGCTGGATTCCCGACGCGAGTCTGGAGTACCGTAGGCGCGGTCCCCCGCCCGAATTGGGGGACATCCCGTTGTACCCACCTGTCATAGTCTTGCGACTACGAGGAAAGGACGGGACCGTGTCATTGGGACTTCCCGTGCACCTCGTTCCGCACCATGTTCGCCGGGCCTACGCCAAGGCCGCGCACGTGGTGGCACTCGTCTGCATTCTCATTGCCGTGTTCTCGATTCTCGCCATTCAGGCACAGCTGCCCGAGCGCATCCTCTGGCCCGCGCTCATCGCCTTCGGTGTGATGCTCGCCGCACTCTGGCAGCTCGACCGGCATCGCACGGTGTTCTACAGCGCGGCCTACCTCGTGGTCGGCGGTGCCTGCCTGTTCTGGGTGAACATCGTGGCGATGTCGGAGTTTCCCGGTGCATCGCAGTCGGACAACTTCATTCTCTCGATGGGCAAGGTCGCGCTGATAATGGTGGGCGGCGCTGGCGTTCGCACCAGCAGCGCCATCGCCTGGAGCGCGGCAGGGCTGTCGGTGTCGGGGGTAGTGACCTTCATCGCGGTGCGGCAGACGGACTCCGAGCTTGTCGTTGACAGCACGGCGCTCACCGCCTTCGGCATCTTCGCGCTCTTGCAGGCCAGCGTCTCGCTCACGCGCTTTCGCTGGCGCAGTGCCCAGCCGAGCCTGCACCGCGCCGCGCGCGACGAGCAGCTCTCGGCCATGCGCTACCGCATCGAGGTCAAGGCAGCCGCCGTCATGCACGACACGGTGCTCAACCACCTGGCGGCTATCGCCAGCGCGAGAGACGGCGAGATTCAGCAGGCGCTGCGCGACCAGATCGACCGCGACCTCGAGGTGCTCATCGGCGAGGAGTGGCTGCTCGACGCGCACGGCGCACCTGATCAGCAGACGCACGTCGAGTGGCGCACCAGCCCGCTCTTCCGTGTTGTCGAGGAGAGCCGCCAGCTCGGACTTGAGGTGGACGTCAGCGGCGACGTCGCCGCCGTGCTGCGCCTCGGCGCTGAGCACGCGACCGCTGTGGCGCTCGCCGCCAAGCAGTGCCTCGTTAACGTCTCGCGGCACGCCGGAACCGATCGCGCAGAGCTCGTGGTCTATGGCTCCGATCGCGAGGTGTCGGTCATGGTCATCGACACCGGCAAGGGGTTCTCCGAGCAGGAGACCGGGTCTGACCGCCTCGGCCTTCGCCATTCCGTGCGTCGTCGTATCGAGAACGTGGGTGGCACGGTGCAGGTCTGGTCCACCCCCGGCAAGGGCACCTCGGTCATGATCCGCGTGCCGGCCTCGCAGGGTGCGGGGGCCCCGGCATGATCATGAGCGTCGAGCGCGCCTTTCAGCAGCTTGATCCCCTGGGAACCCTCGTCGGTCGGCCACTGACCTACTTCGCGGCAGTGGCCATTCCGGTCTACGCGACGATGATGACCTGGTTCAACCGCTTCGACGTCGACTACCCAGCCCTCGCGGCCCTCGCACTCGCTGTGGTCGCCATCACCAGTGCCACCCTCGTCTACGGCTCCAGCCCACTGCGGGCCCCGTTCTCGCTGCGCATGCACGTGCTCGTCACCGGCGCGGCCAGTCTCGCCTACGTGCTCAGCGCGCTCTCGATGTGGCACAGCAACGCCTACGTTCGCGATGACTGGGGTCCGGTGGTCATCGGGCTCGCCCTGCTGTCACTCTCGCAGTACCGCCCACCGAAAGAGATCGCGTCGACCGGGCTGGTTCTCGCCCTGTTCGCGGGGGTGCTGGCGCTGCTGCAGTCGCAGTCCTTCGT
>JBIIAR010000255.1:0-3858 GCA_044239765.1 Microbacteriaceae bacterium | reverse complement strand
ACCCCGCCGATACTCTTCGCGCTTGTCACGATGATGCCTATTCTCGCCATGTCGCTCGCGTCGGCAACCTTCGGCAGGTTTCTCATCGAGGGCCTGGTGCGCTGGCGTCGTCGCGCGAAGCGCGCGGTCTCGAGCTTCGCCACCGAGAACACCGACTGGATCGCGCGGTCGGTGCAGCAGGACCGCGTCACGATCCTCAACCAGGAGGTCGTGCCATTCTTCGCCGAGGTGCTGCATCGCGGCGTCATCGACGAGGAGGACCGGCAGCGTGCGCGGCGTATCTCTGACGCGATTCGTGCGGTCATGGTCGCAGAGGTCGACCGCAGCTGGCTCGACGGCATCGTCGAGCAGATCACCGGACAGCCCGCCGACGACCCGCAGCGGCTTGCGGAGTTCATGAGCACCGACCAGCGCACCGCCATCCGTGCTGCGATCTTCGGAGTCGCGGGTCACCCCGCGTTCACCGCCCGTGATTTCTCGCTCTCGATTCGCGCCGCCGGCACGCAGAGCGTCGTGACGATGCAGGCGGTGCTCGAGACCGGCGACAACGTTCTGCGCGGGCAGATCGCCGCCTATTTTGCGGTGATTCGAATCGTGTTCTCCGATGTCAAAGTCGAGTTCTCCAACGCGACTCTCACACTAAGGTTTTCCTATGAGCAGCGATGACCTTGGCGGTGTTGCCTTGGCCGAACCCGGAGTGAACGAGAGTGCTCTGCGGGTGCGGCTTGCCATCCTCGACGACCACGAGGTTCTGCTCGACAGCCTGAGCAGCTGGATCTCGATGAACGCTCCCGACTTCGACCTCGTGCTCAGTGCAAGCACCTGGCTGCAGCTCGTGCACAGCGACAACTTTCCCACCGACCTCGTCTTTCTCGACTTCCAGCTGAAAGAGCCGGTCTCGATCGAGGCGCGGGTTCGCACCTGCCGCGCGGCGGGTGCAAAGGTCATCGTGCTGTCGAGCCTCGACACCCGGGAGTCACGCGAACGCGCGCTCGACGCCGGGGCCGCGGCCTTCCTCTCGAAGACGCTGCCGATGCACGAGGTGATGGATGCCGCCCGAGGAATCATGGGGGTCGACGTCGACACGAGTCTGCGGCGCGACTGGCGACCGCTTCCGAGCGGCGCCTCGCAGCAGTCACGGCCGAAGCTCAGCGCGGGCGAGGTCGTTGCGCTTAAACTGTATGTGTCGGGGTTCAGCACGGTCGAGGTCGCAAGCCAGATGAACGTGCAGTACGAGACGGCCAAGACCTACCTTCGGCGGGTGCGCGAGAAGTACGCGAAGGCCAACCGTCCCGCGAGCAAGAAGTCAGAACTGATCCGCCGTGCTGCGGAGGATGGATACCTGCGCTAGTGGCCAAGCTCTACTTTCGGTACGGCGCCATGAACAGCGGCAAGAGCACGGCTCTGCTGCAGGCTGCCTTCAACTACGAGGAGCGCGGACTGCGCATCCTGCTCGCCAAGCCCCGTCTCGACACCAAGGGCCAGTCACTCATCGTGTCCCGGCTCGGCGTCGAGCGCGCCACCGACTTCACCATCGGCGCGGATGAAGACGTCTACGCCCGATTCGTGGCCGAGCGGCAGTCGGCCGGTTCCCCGATCGCGTGCCTGCTCATCGACGAGGCGCAGTTTCTCAGCGAACGGCAGGTCGACGACCTGCTGCGCATCGCTGTGATCGAGAGCGTTCCTGTTCTGGCCTACGGCATCCGCACCGATTTTCAGACGATCGCCTTTCCGGGTAGCCGCCGCCTGCTGGAGGTCGCACACTCCATCGAGGAGCTCAAGACCATCTGCCGCTGCGGTCGCAAGGCCGTCTTCAACGCGCGCACCGTCGGCGGAAAGTTCGTCTTCGACGGCGACCAGGTTGCCATCGACGGCGTGGACGCGTCGTACGAGTCCCTCTGCGGCACCTGCTACCTCGAAGAGAGCGGTGGCGTGCTCAACAACTCTTGGCGAGCCACGGACGAGTTCAAGGACTCGCTCGAGCCAGACGCCGACTTCTCGTAGGGAACGGCCTTCGGCCGTGCTGCCTGCTGGAGTCGGGGTACGCCCCACGGGCACGGCCGTCACATTTCGCGGCTGATCGCCGGGTAGCCCCTGTGCGCAGTGCGAAATGCGCCGGAACCGGCGCCGTGGGGACCCCGCTATGACAGCGGCCATCACGCAACAAGAAATGGGACCGCCAGAAGGCGATCCCATTTCTTGATACCTGAGTCGGGGTAACAGGATTTGAACCTGCGACCTCGTCGTCCCGAACGACGCGCGCTACCAAACTGCGCCATACCCCGATGGCCCCGCAGGGCCGGAATCAAGAATAGCCGATATCTCCGGCTGTCAATGTCACAAGAACCGCTTCAGGCGGGCACGAGAAGCGCACGGGGGCGTAGATCGAGGTTCCGAGGCCCGCAGAGACGTTGAGATAGGCCGCGCGCTGGGCGTGGTGCCAGACGCTGAGGCCCTGCGCCTGCTCCCGGGGAATGTCGCAGTTGGTCACCAAGGCGGGAAGGCCGGGGATGCGAACCTGGCCACCATGGGTGTGGCCGGCGAAGATCACCTCGGCCCCGTTCGTCACGAAGGAGTTGAGCACCCGCTGGTACGGAGCATGGGTCACGCCGATCGGAACCGCCGTGGAGCTGATGTCGTGCCAGCTCTCCTCCTCGCGCATGTCGTCGATGAGGCCGGGCAGTGAGGCGAGCTTGTCCCAGTTGCGGTGGGCGTCGTTGGTGCCGAAGAACTCGAGGTTCGACCCGCCGATGGTCATCGACGCGACGTCGTTGTTGAGGTTGCTCCACCCGAACTGCTGCTCGAACACACGCTCAAGGCGGGCCGTATCGAGATGCTCGACGGTATCGCGGTGGCGCGAGGGACCGCCGAAGTAGGCGAGAGGGTTCTTGAACGACGGGCCGACATAGTCGTTCGATCCGTGGACGAAGACGCCGGGGGTGCCGCCGAAGGGCTCGAGGGCGTAGGCGACTGCGTCGATCGCATCCGAGTGTCCGAGGTTGTCGCCGGTGTTGACGATGAGGTCGGGTTCGAGCACGGCGAGAGCACGCACCCATTCCTGCTTGGCGGTCTGCCACGGCGCCATGTGCAGGTCGCTGATGTGCAGCACGGTCAGCTGGCGCGATCCCGGCTCGAGCACCGGCACGAACTCGTGGCGGATGGTGAATCGGTTGCGTTCTACGAGGCTGCCCCAGGCGAAGGCGGCAGCGCCTGCTGCGGCGGCCACGCCAAGGGCAGCGCCGACGACGCTGCCCTTCGAGCTGGATGCCAACGTCAGCAGGTCGCTGCGCCGACGCCGAGTTTGACCTCGTTGTCGCGACGGAAGACGGTTCCGGGCCCGGGCTGGCTCTCGAGCACATCGCCGATGAGCAGTGGGTCCTCCGTCACCACGCAGTAGTCGCTGACGTTGGTGAATCCGGCGCTCACCAGTGTGGCTTCGGCACTCGCGAAGTCCGGATTGCCGGACACCACATCGGGCAACGCGCTCATGGAGCCGTTGCTGGTGTAGACGGTCACCGTCATGCCACTGGCCATCACGGTTCCGGGGCCGGGACTGGTCTGAGCGACCTGGCCCACTGGCAGATCGGAGTCGACCTGCCCGCCGTCGGCGTAGACGAGTCCGCGGGCCTCGATGATCGACTTCGCGTTCTCGACCGTCTGGCCGATGAAGTCGTCAAGCGTGACGCCGGTGCCGGTCAGCAGGTTGGCCGGCGGGTCAGGGAACGCGCCGCCACCGTAGACGCCGTCAACCGCGCCCTGGATGGTTCGCGAGATGAGGTGGCGCAGGTTTCCGCCGGATCCCATGGAGTTGCGGTAGTTACGCATCGGGAAGTCGCCGATGATGTTGCCGACCCAGGT
>JBIIAR010000209.1:0-4686 GCA_044239765.1 Microbacteriaceae bacterium | reverse complement strand
GACTGGCAGAGGCTCGGAACGGTCGACCGCTGGGTCGCGCTGGCGACGGCCTGGATCGACACGCTTCCCGCTGACCTGCGCGAGCTGCTGGCCGAGCGCCGCCACAGCGTCTGGGGCGAGCACCTCGACGCGTGGGTGCGCTGGCTCTACCCCGCCGGCGGCGACTGGATGAGCCTGCGCATTCTCGAGCAGGAGGCGAAGGCCGCCCTGCTCGGCGTCACTGCCGCGACCACGCCGAGCACGCCGGGAACGCACCTTCTTGCCGGCGATGCCGCAGCGGCGAGCGCGGCGATGGCTCCGCTGTTTCCGCACGAGGTCGACAAGGTCTACCTGCAGCACGACCTCACCATCGTCTCGCCCGGGCCGCTCTCTGCCCCCCTCGACAGCCGGCTTCGTGAGCTCGCGGACGTCGAGAGCCGCGGCCTCGCCACCACCTACCGGGTGAGCGGTGAAAGCCTCAACCGCGCCATCTCGTCGGGCGCGACCGCCGAGTCCATTCGTGCGCTGCTCACCACGCTGAGCCTCACCGGCATTCCGCAGCCGCTCGACTACCTCATCACCGAGACCGCCAGGCGCCACGCCCTCGTGCGCGTCGGGGCGGATGAGCACGGCACCTACGTGCGCAGCGACGACGCGAACCTGCTGACCACCATCCGCGTCGACCAGCGGCTGAGCAGCCTCGGCCTGCACAGCGACGGGCAGCGACTGCGCAGCCGTCTCGACGACCGCATCGTGTTCTGGGCTCTGAGTGACGCGCGCTACCCGGTGTCTGCGGAGAACGCCGACGGCACCCTGGTGACCTTCGAGCGGGAGCGCGTGGGGTCGGTGCCCGTCGTCGCGCGGGACCACGCGCGCGAGATCGTCGAGCGACTGCGCGCCACCGCGGGCGAGGACTCCGCGACCGGAACGGCCTGGCTCGAGAGGCAGCTCGACCTCGCGATCAAGGCCCGCATCCCCGTCGTTGTCGTCGTGACCATGCCCAACGGCTCGAACGTCGACTACCTTCTCGAGCCCACGGGCCTCGGCGGCGGGCGCCTTCGGGCACGCGACCGCAAGGCCGACATCGAGCGAACCCTGCCACTGGTGAGCATCGTGGAGGTAAGAGCGGCAGACTAGAGGGATGCCCGAAAGCCTGCCTGGCCCGCTGATCGTTCAGAGCGACCGCACCGTGCTGCTCGAGGTGGCGCATCCCCAGGCCGAGGATGCCCGCCACGACCTTGCCGTCTTCGCCGAACTCGAGCGAGCTCCTGAGCACATCCACAGCTACCGCATCACGCGGCTCGGCCTGTGGAACGCCCGCGCTGCCGGCCACACCGCAGAGCAGATGCTCGGCACCCTGGAGAAGTACTCCCGCTTTCCCATTCCACAGAGCGTCAGCGTCGACATCGCCGAGACGGTCAGCCGATACGGTCGACTCGTCATCGAGCGGGACGCCGAGGGCGTGCTGCTGCTGACCGCGACCGACCGCGCGGTGCTGGCCGAGATTCGCCGGGCGAAGAAGATCGGCGAGCTGCTCTTCGAGCAGCGCGACGAGAACACCGTCGTCATTCAGCCGTGGGCGCGCGGCGAGCTCAAGCAGCAGCTGCTCAAGCTCGGCTGGCCCGCCGAGGACCTCGCCGGCTACACGCCGGGAACCCCGCACGCCATCGACCTCGTCGAGAAGGACTGGTCGCTGCGTGAGTACCAGAAAGACGCGGTTCGCAGCTTCTTCGACAACGGCTCCGGCGTCGTCGTGCTGCCCTGCGGCGCGGGCAAGACGCTGGTCGGCGCGGGGGCAATGGCGACGGTGAAGACCAACACGCTGATCCTCGTCACCAACACCGTCAGCGCCCGGCAGTGGCGCAGCGAGCTGCTGAAGAGAACCACGCTGACCGAGGACGAGATCGGCGAGTACTCGGGGCAGACCAAGGAGATCAAGCCGGTCACCATCGCGACGTACCAGATCCTCACCGCCAAGCGCGGCGGCCAGTACTCGCACCTCGCCCTGCTCGATGCCCTCGACTGGGGCCTCATCGTCTACGACGAGGTGCACCTGCTGCCCGCTCCGGTCTTCAAGCTCACCGCCGAGCTGCAGGCGCGCCGCCGCCTCGGCCTCACCGCGACCCTGGTGCGCGAGGACGGCCGCGAGGGCGACGTCTTCTCGCTCATCGGCCCGAAGCGCTTCGATGCCCCGTGGAAGGAGATCGAGGCCCAGGGCTTCATCTCTCCCGCCGCCTGCTTCGAGGTGCGGGTCGACCTTCCGCAGACAGAGCGCCTCGAGTACGCCGCCTCGGCCGACGACCAGCGCTACCGACTCGCCGCAACCGCGGATGCGAAGCTGCAGGTCGTCACCGACCTCGTCGCCAAGCACGAGGGCGAGAGCATTCTCGTCATCGGCCAGTACCTCGACCAGATCGAGGAGCTCGGGGAGCTGCTGCACGCCCCCACCCTCACCGGCTCCACGCCTGTCGCCGAGCGCGAGAGGCTCTACGAGGAGTTCCGCAACGGCGAGACGCTGGTGCTGGTGGTGAGCAAGGTGGCGAACTTCTCCATCGACCTGCCAGAGGCATCCGTCGCCATTCAGGTCAGCGGCAGCTTCGGCTCGCGGCAGGAGGAGGCCCAGCGCCTCGGACGGCTGCTGCGCCCGAAAGAGAGCGGGCTCACCGCCAGCTTCTACACGCTCGTCGCCCGCGACACGGTCGACCAGGACTTCGCCCAGAACCGCCAGCGCTTTCTCGCCGAGCAGGGCTACAGCTACACCATCCTCGACGCCGACAACCTCGCTGCCGCCTAGATAGGCTCGGCCCATGGGACTGGATATCTACGTCGGCCCACTGAGCCGCTACCTGCGGGGCGACTGGAAGACCATCGTGCAGCAGGCCGCAGAGCAGCAGGGCGTCGAGGCGCAGATCGTGCGCGACGGCGAGCAGGCAGAGCCGGTCGACGCCGAGACCGCAACCACAGTCGTCAACGGCTGGATCACCGGGCTCATCGAGGCCATCGGCGGCTCGAGCCGCTGGGACGACGCAGCCGACGGCCCCTATGTCACCGACAAGCCGGACTGGGACGGCTACGGCGGCATCGTGCTGCTGGCCGCCTTTGCCGACCATCCCGCCCTCGCCGACTGGGATCTGCCGGCCGTCGACTTCGCGAAGTCTGCCGCCCTGGCGGCGACGTCGAACGACACGCGTTTTCCGACGATTCTCTCCGGCGTGACCTGGTGGCTGCCGCTGGATGCCGGACCGGTCTCGTTCGAGGCTGGTCGCCCCGGCGGGCAGACCGTTCGCATCGGCTGGCTGAGCATTCTCGCCCTCGAGGTGGAGCAGCTGCTCGCCCACCACGGCTGGAGCCCGGAGTCGCTCGAGGCCACTCGCACCGCAGGGCCGCCCGAGCTCGGAGCGGGTGCGATGTCAGCCGGAGAGTTCGGGCTCGCGGTGCTGCAGCCCCTGCTCGAGAACGCCCTGCGCTTTCAGCAGCCGCTCGTGCTCGACTACTAGCCGCTAGCCCTCGTCGGCGTGGGTGATCTTCGAGAGCGCGAGGCGCTTCTCGCCCATCCAGTCCATGACGGCGAAGAGCAGGCCGCTGATGACGAAGGTCAGGTGCAGCATGATGCGCCAGAACTGCACGGTGTGGTCAGAGCTCGAGTCGTAGGTGAAGTAGTCCTGCAGAAGGCCGATTGCCGAGATTGCGACGATGGAACCGATGAGCTTCATCTTGAGACCGGAGAAGTCGACGTGGCCCATCCACGCCGGGCGGTCCTCGGAGTCGCGCGCCGCGCGGATCTTCGACACGAAGTTCTCGTAGCCGGCGAAGATCACGATGAGCACGAGGTTGGCGAGCAGCGCGAGGTCGAGAAGCGCGAGCGTGCCGAGCACGACGTCGTTGCCCTCGAACTCGAGCACGTGGGTGATGAGGTGCCACAGCTCCTGAAAGAACTTGATGCCGATGAGCACGAGAGCCACAACCATGCCGAGGTAGAGCGGCGCGAGCAGCCAGCGGCTGGCGAAGAGCAGGCGCTCTCCGGCGTGCTCGATCTTGACGAGCGTCGTTTCGGGTGCGGAAGTCATACGCCCAGTTTACGAAAGCGAACCTGAGAGCCGGGCGTTCAGACTGCTCACAGGAAACGCGCAGACAATGAAGGCATGAGTGACGGACCAAAGATTCTCATTGTTGACGACGAGCCGAACATCCGCGACCTTCTGACGACAAGCCTGCGCTTCGCCGGCTTCGCCGTTCGGGCGGTCGGCAACGGCGCCCAGGCGATCTCCGCCGTGCTCGAGGAGGAGCCCGACCTCATCATCCTCGACGTCATGCTGCCCGACATCAATGGCTTCGGCGTCACCAAGCGACTGCGCGCCAGCGGCTACACGGCGCCCATCCTCTTTCTCACCGCGAAAGACGACACCGAGGACAAGATCACCGGTCTCACGGTCGGCGGCGACGACTACGTCACCAAGCCCTTCAGCCTCGACGAGATCGTCGCCCGCATCAAGGCGATCCTGCGTCGCACCATGCAGGACGACGAGGAGGCGATCATTCGCGCCGGCGAGCTCACCATGGACCAGGACACCCACGAGGTGACCGTCGGCGACGAGCAGGTCGAGCTGAGCCCGACCGAGTTCAAGCTGCTGCGCTACCTCATGCTCAACCCCAACCGCGTGCTCTCGAAGGCGCAGATCCTCGATCACGTGTGGGAGTACGACTTCA
>JBIIAR010000208.1:0-4700 GCA_044239765.1 Microbacteriaceae bacterium | reverse complement strand
GGTGGACTGGGTACGCCAGGTGTCGCTCGCCCACGAGAACGACGTGTGCATGCGCTCCGGCATGGATGGCCCGGAGGCGACCGTCGGACAGACCTGGCAAGACGTCAGCATCGCCGAGGCTGAGGCTCGCGGAATGTTCGTGCTGCGGCAGGACGTCAGCATGCTCGACGACCTCGCCGAGGCCGGAATCCAGCAGTTTCAGGAGCTTGTCGACATCGGACTCATCGACGTCAAGCACCTCGATCACGTCATCTGCCACTACAGCACCAACGCGTTCCGCGACGTTGCCTTCGACGCGCTGCGCCGCCGCGTGCCGACGCTGGACACCGACCGATGGTTCTCGAACCTCGAGACCCGCGGCAACACCGGCTCAGCGAGCATCTTCATCGCTCTAGAGGAGGCATGGCGCACCGGTCGCTTCGAGGTCGGCGAGACGGTACTGCTCGCCGTGCCGGAGTCCGGCAGATTCTCCTTCGCATTCGCCCATCTCACCGTCGTCGCACCTGCCAACGCCCAAGGAGCCCAGAAATGACTGCCGACACCCTCTTCGACCGTCTTGCCGACGTGTGGATCTCGCTCGACGGGCAGCTGGAGCGTGTGCCGGTGCTCAGCCGGCTCGCTGACGGCACCGTCACGCTCGACGACTACACGCGGCTGCTGCACAACCTGCGCCAGCAGGTCGTCGACGGGTCGCTGTGGATCTCGCGTGCAGCGTCCAACTTCGATGTCGCCCACTTCGAGCTGCGCGCCGCGGCGATCCGGCACGCAGAGGAGGAGCACCGCGACTACCTCATGCTCGAGCGGGATTACGTCGCCATCGGCGGCTCCCTCGACGAGCTGCGCGCCGGCCGCAAGAACATCGGGTCTGAGGCGCTCTCTGGCTACATGTTCCACTACGCCGACCGTGCGAACCCGACGGGACTGCTCGGTGCGATGTACATCATCGAGGGGCTCGGTGCCCAGCGCGCCGCCGCATGGGCAGCGAGGTTTCAGGAGGTGCTCGGGCTCGCCGACAACCAGGTGAACTTCATGCGATACCACCACGAGGCCGACGGCGAGCACACCGGCAACATGAATGCGATCCTCACCTCGGGCATCATCACTGACGAGGACGCCGACGAGATCGTGCGCTGCGCAGAGGTGGTCGCGCGGCTCTACGCGATGCAGCTCGCCGAGCTGGACAGCTGACGTGGCGGAGTTCGTGCGCTCCGACCCGAGCATGTGGGAGGCGATCTACGCCGATCCGTCCGTTCCGCTGGATCGCGCGGTGGTGCGGCAGATCATCGACGACCAACGGCGCCTGTCGCGGCGCTGGCTGTATCCGATCGCCCGCGTGGTCTCGCGTGTGCTGGTCGCACTCATCTCGGTCGTCAAGCGCGTGCTGCCCTTTCGCTGGATGCCGCTGGGAATGATGGACTTTCTCTGCGTGTGGTTTCTGCGGCGGTTCGTCTCGCCCGACGCGGTCGACCTGCTCATTCGGCACTTCGTCATCGAGACCAATCTCGTCAACTTCATCATCCGCAACACCCCAGCCAAGATCGACCTCGTCACCCTGCGCCCCGTGACCCTCGCGGGGCTCGGCGACCACGCTGTCGTCGAGCACGACATCAACGTCTATGACGTGCTGATCGCGCTCGACCCGGTGCCCCTGGTGCGTCCGCAGGTGCTCAACTTCGCGCAGCTCGACATTCCGCCCCTCGACGCAGAGCGCCAGCGGCGCCGGCTCATGCGCCTCGATATCCAGACCGCGCTGTGCTTCATGAACATCCCGTTCTCCATGGCGCTCACGGTCGAGGAGTACCGGCGCGCTATCCACTCGATCCGCTTCGACGACTCCTTTCTCGAGATACTCGCTCTGCTCTGCGATGACGACACCTTTCGACACTGGAAGGTGGGCGGCCTCAGCCTGTGGATGGACACCAATGTCGATGTGCCGCAGATGGTCTACCGCCACGCACTCATCTGCGAGTACGCCCACGCGCATCTCGTGAAGCTCGCCGGCGGCGCCTATCCCCGTGACACCGTCGTCGAGTTCGACTGACCCGTCTGCACTGTCTCAGCGGGCAGCGAGTTCCCGTTCTCGATGTACAGAATAATTGACATGGTGTAGAGAATGCCATACATTTGCGATGACAAACATTCTTTACATGGGAGCACGCAATGTCATTTGATGAGAAGAACCTCTGGTTGTACACCGCACTCGCGATAGCGCTGCCCGCGGTGTACGCGGCGACGGTATTCGGCCAACTGGCCACAACACCCGCCACCGAGATCGCCTACATCGTGCCGCTGCTCGTCTCGATCGGCGCAGCCATCTTGCTCGCCATCGTCGGCAGCATCGTCATCTCGATGATCTGGCCGCGCGATGCGTCACGCAGCGATGAGCGCGACGCGCTGTTCAGCCGTCGGGGGGAGCTGGTCGGCTACTACGTGCTCTCCGCGGGAGTGGTCGGGGTGCTTGCACTCACGGTGATGGAGGTCGAGCACTTCTGGATCGCGAATGCGATCTATGGCGCCTTCATCGCATCCGCCATCGTGTCGTCGGTCGTGAAGATCGTCGCCTACCGTCGGGGGGCGTGAGCGTGGTCAAGCCCACCCGTGTCACCAACGACGTTCGCCGGCTGCGCTTCGAGCACGGCGAGATGACCCAGGCCGACCTCGCCGACCGACTCGGCGTGACCCGCCAGACCGTGCTCGCGATCGAGGCGGGCAAGTACTCGCCGTCGCTCGAGATGGCATTTCAGATCGCCCGCGTGTTTGGCGTGCCGCTCGACACCGTCTTCCACTACCCGAAGGACTCCGCATGAGAGCCGCCGTCTTCCACCGCTACGGCGGCCCGTCCGAGCTCGTCGTCGAGCAGCTGCCGATGCCGGTGGTTGCCACGGGGGAGGTGCTGCTGCGCGTGCGGGCTGCCGTTGTGACCGCCGCGGACACCGCGGGGCGCAGCGGCACCCCCGCAGCGATCCGCGTCTTCATCGGACTCACCGCGCCGAAGCAGAGAGTTCTCGGAACCGAGTTCGCCGCCGACGTCGAGGCAATCGGCGAGGGTGTCACGCACTTCACCGTCGGCGATGCCGTTGTCGGCGCAACGGGAGCGAGCTTCGGCGCCCATGCAGAGTACCTAGGGCTGCCCGAAACCGCTGCGATGGTGCGCAAGCCGTCGAACCTCGACCACGGCGATGCCATCGCGGTGATCGAGGGTGCCATGACGGCGCTGCCGTTTCTGCGTGACACGTGCCGCGTGCGGGCCGGCCAGCGGGTGCTCGTCAACGGCGCGTCTGGCGCAGTCGGCACGGCCGCGGTGCAGCTGGCGAAGCACCTTGGCGCTCACGTCACTGCGGTGACCAGCACCGGCAACCTGGCTCTCGTTCGCGAGCTCGGGGCCGACGAGGTCATCGACTACACGACAGCAGATTTCACGGATGCCGAGGCCGCCTACGACGTCATCTTCGACACGGTGGGCAAATCCAGCTTCACCCGCTGTCGCCGCGCTCTCACGCGAGGTGGCGTCTACCTCACGACCGTTCCCGGCCTGCCGATCCTGCTGCAGACCCTCATCACCCGGGTCAGCACCCGACGAGCAACCATCGCCTTCACGGGGCTGCGCTCGACGAGGCTGAAGCTCGTCGACCTCGCGTATCTGGTCGATCTGGCCGAGCGGGGAGTGATCCGTCCCGTCGTTCATGAGCGGTTCGCCCTGGAGCGCATCGCCGAGGCGCACGCCCTGGTCGACACCGGTCACAAGCGCGGCGCCGCAGTGCTGACGCTCTAGTAACGTTGTGCGAGTGAAGACCTTCGACGAGCTGTTCGCTGAACTCAGCGAGAAGGCCGTGTCGCGCCCCGAGGGCAGCGGCACCGTCGCGGAGCTCGACGGGGGAGTGCACACGATCGGCAAGAAGGTCGTCGAGGAGGCTGCCGAGGTCTGGATGGCCGCGGAGTACCAGTCCGACACCGAGACGGCCGAGGAGATCTCGCAGCTGATCTACCACCTGCAGGTCATGATGATCGCGAAGGGTCTCACCCCCGCGGATATCTGGCGACATCTATAGAGATGCTCTAGCCACCTATTCCATCTGATCAGAGAGACCACCATGCTGAGAATTGCAGTGCCCAACAAGGGTTCACTGAGCGAGACCGCGGCAGACATGCTGCAGGAGGCCGGCTACACCGGTCGCCGTGACCCGCGCGCCCTGAGCGCGCTCGACATGCGCAACGAGGTGGAGTTCTTCTACCTTCGCCCGCGCGACATCGCGACCTACGTCGGATCTGGCGCGCTCGACGTCGGCATCACCGGCCGCGACCTGCTGCTCGACTCCCGCAGCCCCGCGAAAGAGATCTCGAGCCTCGACTTCGGCGACTCGACTTTTCGCTTCGCTGGCGCGCCCGGTCGCTTCACCGAGCTGAGCGACCTCGCCGGCCTGCGTGTGGCGACAAGCTACGTCGCCCTCGTCGGCGACTTCCTCGCCCGCAACGGCGTGCAGGTCACCATGGTCGGACTGGACGGCGCGGTCGAGTCGGCCGTCAAGCTCGGCGTCGCGGATGCCGTCGCCGACGTCGTCAGCACCGGCTCAACACTGCGCGCCCAGGGCCTCGAGATCTTCGGCCCGGTGATCCTCGAGTCCAGCGCCGTGCTCATCAGCACCGATGCCGCCAAGCCCGGTATCGCCACGCTGCAGCGCCGCCTGCAGGGCGTGCTCGTC
>JBIIAR010000207.1:0-4721 GCA_044239765.1 Microbacteriaceae bacterium | reverse complement strand
CTGGATCGCGACCTGGTTCGGCCAGATCATGCCCCTGTTCTTCGTGGTCGGAGGCTTCGCCTCCCTCACCGCGTGGCGCTCGCTGCAGCGCCGCGGCGGGGATGCTCCCGACTACGTGCGCAACCGCGTGCTGCGCCTCGCTCAGCCGGCCCTGCCGCTGTTCCTCTTCTACGTGGTCGTCGTCGGCGCCGCGACCCTCATCGGCATCGACCCCGCTCTGCTCGACGCGGTCGTCGCCGGTGCAGGTTTTCCGCTGTGGTTCCTCGCCAGCTACACGGCCTGCCAGGCACTGGTGCCCTTCATGGCCGGCCTGCACGCTCGTGCACCCAAGCTCACGCTGCTCGCACTTCTCGCGCTGGTCATCATCGTGGATGCGGTGCGCTTCACCGCGGGAATCCCCGAGCTGGGCCTGCCCAACATGGTCTTCGTCTGGGTGCTCGCCCAGCAGTTCGGCTTCTGGTACGCCGACGGCTGGTTTGCCGCCCGCAACGGCTGGCAGCTGGCGGGCATCACCCTCGCCAGCTACGCGGTGCTCGCCGCGATCTCGCTGCCCGAGGGCTGGTACTCGAACGACATGCTGGCGAACCTCAACCCGCCCACGCTGCCGCTGGTGCTTCTGGCGCTGGCCCAGGCCTGCATCCTGCGCGCTCTCAAGCCATGGCTGGCGAAGCTGATGAACACGCACGCGGCACGGGCGGTCGTGTTTCTCATCGGAACCCGCCTGATGACGATCTACCTGTGGCACCTGCCGCTCATCATCATCCTGTCGGGCGTCGCGCTGCTGATCCCCGGGGCGTCGCCCGAGCCCTCGAGCGCCGCCTGGTGGCTCTCGCGTCCGATCTTCTTCGTGCTCGTCTTCGCGGCCCTCTTCGGCCTGTCGTTTCTCGTCGCGCGCTGGGAGTCGCCGCGCGAGGTCGGCATCACCCCGCCGGGCTACATTGTCGCGCTGGCCGCCGTGCTCACCTTCATCCCTGCCTTTGCAGTCACCGAGTGGTTTCTCGACTTCTGGCTGGCGGTGCTCGGCGCGGTGTTCTTCTCTGCGGCGATCCTGCTGCTCGGGCGGTGGCGGGTGGGGCAGGTAACGGCCGCGCCTGGCGGTGTCGAAAACTAGGCATTACGAACGTCGGTGGAATAAGGCACACTGAAAAAGCGCTGCACCTCTAGCGCCTTCTGCGCGCCGACGCCATCCCACCACCACTCTCGATGGGCTCTTCTCTTGTCTGAATCAGTAATCACCGCACCCTCCGCCGATATCGCACCCGACAATGGCGCGCGCAACCGTCTCGTCATCACCCTGCTGCTGATCTCGACCTTCGTCGTCTTCCTCAACGAGACCCTCATGGGCAACGCCATGCCCGCTCTCATGGAAGACCTCCGCATCTCGGCTGACGCCGCCCAGTGGGTCACCACGGCGTTCCTGCTGACCATGGCCGTCGTCATCCCGATCACCGGCTTCCTGCTGCAGCGCCTCAACACCCGCACCGTCTTCATCACCGCGATGACCCTGTTCACCATCGGCACGATCCTCGCCGCTGCCGCCCCCGGCTTCGAGCTGCTCATCGCCGCCCGCGTCGTGCAGGCGAGCGGCACCGCGATCATGATGCCGCTGCTGTTCACCACGGTGCTCACTCTCGTGCCGGTGCACTCCCGTGGGCGCGTGATGGGCAACATCTCGATCGTCATCTCGGTCGCTCCCGCGCTCGGCCCGCTGGTGTCGGGCCTCATCCTCGGAGCGTTCCACTGGCGCTTCCTGTTCCTGCTGATCCTGCCGATCGCCATCGCCGCGCTCGTGCTCGGCGCCATGCGGGTTCCCAACGTGACGGAGCCGAGCAAGACCTCCATCGACGTCGTCTCGGTGATCCTCAGCGCATTCGGCTTCGGCGGCCTGGTCTTCGGCCTCAGCAACCTCGGCACCGCGGGCATCGCCTCGATGCAGAGCTGGCTGCCGCTCGCGGTTGGCATCGCCGGAATCGTCACCTTCATCCTGCGCCAGCTGGTGCTGCAGAAGACGGATGGCGCCCTGCTCGACCTGCGCACCTTCACCGTTCGGTCCTTCACCCTGACGGTCGCGATGCTGATGATCAGCATGATGGCGCTCTTTGGAACGATCATCCTGCTGCCGATCTTCACGCAGAACGTGATGCAGCTCGATGCGCGCACGACCGGGCTCATCCTGCTTCCGGGAGGACTGCTCATGGGACTGCTTGGCCCCGTGGTCGGGCGTGCGTTCGACCGCATCGGTCCGCGTCCGCTCGTCATCTCCGGCTCGATCATCGTCAGCGGCGCGCTCTGGGGCATGACCCTGCTGACCACGAGTGCTGAGATCTGGATGGTGCTCGTGGCCTACACGGCTCTGACACTGGGACTCGCCCTGCTCTTCACCCCGCTGTTCACCTCGGGACTCGGTGACATTCCGCCGAAGCTCTACTCCCACGGAAGCGCGGTCGTCGGCACGGTGCAGCAGCTGGCCGGCGCGGCCGGTGTGGCGCTCTTCATCACGGTGATGTCTGCCACCGCGGGATCGCGCCTGGCTGCTGGAGCGGCGGAGGTCGCGGCGACCGCCGCCGGCATCCACACCGCCTTCATCTACGGCGCGGTGATCTCGCTAGTGGCGATTCCGCTGGCGTTCTTCATCCGCCGCCCCGCCCAGGTGAACGAGTTCAGCGGCGGCCACTAGCCGCGCGCCTCCCCCGACACGCACGTCGAGCACGCTGCGAGACTAGAACCGTGCCCACTCGCATGCTGCTACTCGCCGACACCCACGTGCCGAAGCGCGCGCGGCAGCTGCCCGAGCGGGTGTGGCGTGCGGTCGATACGGCAGACGTGGTCGTGCACGCGGGCGACTGGGTCGATGCGGCGACGCTCGACGCGCTGCAGGAGCGCGCCGTCCGGCTCATCGGCGTATGGGGCAACAACGACGGGGATGAGCTGCGGGCGCGCCTTCCGTTCGTTGCGTCCGAGACGGTGGACGGCATTCGTCTGTCTGTCGTGCACGAGACCGGACAGGCAGCGGGTCGCGAGAAACGGATGGACTCGGAGTACCCGGATGCCGCCCTGCTGGTCTTCGGCCACAGCCACATCCCATGGGACACGACGACGCCGCGCGGTCTGCGCCTGCTCAACCCGGGTTCACCCACGGACCGCCGGCGCCAGCCGCACTGCACCTACATGACATTGACGCTCGACGCCGGGCAGATTCGCGACGTGCGGCTCATCAGCATCGGATGAAAGACTGGGGGCATGACTACCCCCGCTGAGCTCGCCCGCCTTGTCGACCACACCCTGCTGCGTCCGGATGCAACACCAGCCGAGGTCGCTGCTCTCGTCGCCGAGGCTGTCGAGCTCGGCGCGTTCTCGGTGTGCGTGTCGCCGAGCATGTTGCCGCTCGAGGTACCTGCGGCACTCAAGGTCGCGACAGTCTGCGGTTTTCCCTCCGGCAAGCACACCGCAGCCGCGAAGGCCTTCGAGGCTGCCGAGTCGGTGAAGAACGGCGCGGATGAGGTGGACATGGTCATTGACGCCGGCCTCGCCAAGACCGCCCGCTTCGACCTCGTCGAGGCGGAGATCGCGGCCGTGCGCGCCGCGGTGCCGGCGCCCCGAGTGCTCAAGGTGATCATCGAGTCTGCCGCGCTCACCGACAACGAGATCATCGGCGCCTGCCAGGCCGCGGTCGCCGCCGGCGCCGACTTCGTCAAGACGAGCACCGGCTTCAGCCCGGCGGGCGGGGCAACCGTGCACGCCGTCGAGCTCATGGCCGCGACGGTCGCTGGCAAGGCGCAGGTGAAGGCCAGCGGTGGCATCCGCACGTGGGATGACGCCATCGCCATGGTCAACGCCGGTGCGTCGCGGCTCGGAGTCAGCGCTACCGCGGCGATTCTCGGCGGCGGCACTGCGAGCGGCGACTACTAACACCTCACCGCCATTCGCGAAACCCCGGCTTCTCCCAAGTTTGGAGGCGCAGGGTGGATTCATGACTGACGACATGGACACCATCCGCGACATCCTCGCCTCCGAGCGCACCGCCATCGTGACAACCCGCGCTGGGCATGACCTGCACAGCCGGCCGCTCGCGGTGCAGGGCGCCGACGAGTTCGACGGAACCCTGTGGTTCTTCACCAACGACCCCTCCCCCAAGACGGCGGACATCGCCAAGCACCCCGAGGTGAACGTATCGGTGGGCGGCAGCAAGGGCTACCTCTCGCTCGCCGGCACCGCGGTCGTCAGCCGCGACCAGGCCATCATCGACAGATTCTGGAACCCCTGGGCAGAGGCGTGGTTCGAGGGCGGCCGACAGGATCCGTCGGTGGCGCTGCTCGAGGTGACCGTCGAGTCCGTCGAGTTCTGGGATCTCGACAAGCCGAAGCTCGCCCGTGCCCTTGAGGTCGCCCGCGCCATTGTCACCAAGACCCCGCCGGATGTCGGCGAGAGCAAGACCGTAGAGCTCTAGACCGGTGGTGCCGTGACCTCGGGCGCTTCCCACTCGTAGGTCCAGCAGGTGACGCTGCGGTCGCCCTCGTCCCACATGCTCTCGTCGGGGTAGTACGTGAATCCCGGCTTGTCGGGCGCCACGTCGGCAAGGCAGCCCTCGGAGACACACTGCTCGAGGGCCTCCCGACCTGGGTACGGGGCCTCCCAGTCAGCCGGGTAGAGCTCGAAGCCGTGCAGGCGCCACATCGGGTCGACGGAGCAGTCGGAGTAGACGGCGCTCTCGCTCTCGTACG
>JBIIAR010000206.1:0-4731 GCA_044239765.1 Microbacteriaceae bacterium | reverse complement strand
ACGCGGATGCCTGCGCCGGGTCCGTCTGCACGACCCGCCGCGCCGCCCCGGCCTGCACTCCCATCACCGAGACGTGGTGGGCGACGACGTCGTGCAGCTCGCGGGCGATGCGCACCCGATCAAGGGCAACGGCCTGGCTGGCGCTGAACTCACGCTCCTCGGCGAGCTCGTTTGTGCGGGCGAGCAGCTCGGCCTTGCGGCGTGCGGCCGACCACATGGCATTGCCGAAGGCCCAGGCGCCGATGAAGTAGAGCAGGTTGGTGATCACCTGGATGACCGACCAGGCCGCGAGCTCCGAGAACAGCCCCGAGCGCGAGAATCCCGGCATCGTCTCTGGGTCGGCGGTGGTGATCGCGATGTTGGCGAAGATCCACACGAACATGCCGACGGTGATGACGGCCCGAACGATGTTGGCTGCGCGGCGGTCGCGGCCCCATGCGCCCAGCGTGTAGATGGAGATGAACAGGGCGATGTTGATGACCAGCGCGTCGGGAACGAGAAACTGCCCGCCGACGAAGAAGGCCGCGCTGACGATGACCGCCACGACCAGCGGGAAGCGGCGGCGAAGGGCGAGCGGCAGCGAGTAGCCGAGGATGACGACGATGGTCAGCCAGAGCGGCGCGGGCTCGCTGTAGATGCCGACGCGCGAGTACAGCGCAGCGCTGATGCCGCCGCCCACGGCGACGAGCACGGCGAGAGCGAGGTCGCGGCGATAGCCGACGCGGCCGGGGCGCGGTCGTACCCAGGTGTGCATGCCTCCAACGCTAGTCAGCGGGGGCGTGTGGGCGCATCCGTCATGAGGCGGAGCTGCCCGAAGGCGTCGTGGATGTACGACGAGAGCGAGCGGTCGTCCCCGGCCTCCACCCACTGCGCGAAGCCCGCCGAGAAGCAGCTGCCGCCCGCCTCGGCCGCGACGCGCGCGGTCAGTTGGTCAACCCCGCGGGCCTCGAGGGCGGCCGCGACCGCCGCGCGCAGCCCGTGGATCTTGAGCAGCTCGCGCTCCATCAGTGCGGGGGTCGCTGCGAGGGCCGCCGCGCGTCGGGTCGCGTGCGCGCGACGCTGCTCGAGAAAGGCCGGACCCTCGCTCATGGCGAGCTCGACGACCTGCATCGGCGAGAGCTCTGGCGACGCGGACTGCACGGCGCTGACGACATCGTTCTGCAGCTGGTTGGTCGCGTCGAACAACACCTCGCGTTTGTCGGCGAAGTGGCGAAAGAAGGTGCGCTCGGTGACGCCGGCCCGCTCGGCGATGTCGGCGACGGTCGTCTGGTCATAGCCGCGCTCGAGGTAGAGGTCGAGGGCCGCCACGCTGAGGCGCCCGCGCGCATCCGGTTCCCATCTGGCCATATGAGAAGTCTACTGATGACAGGGACTGACATGCGCTGCTAGAGTCATGTCAGCAACTGACATCAAGGAGTCACCATGAAAGTTTTCGTCACTGGAGCATCGGGCTGGATCGGATCCGCCGTCACCGCCGAGCTCATCGCCCGTGGGCACGAGGTCACCGGGCTCGCGCGCTCGCAGCAGTCCGCGTCAGCGATTGCGGCCGCGGGAGCGGTTCCGCTGCTCGGGTCGCTCGACGACCTCGACATCCTCGCCCGCGGAGCGGACGAAGCGGATGCCGTCGCCCACCTCGGCTTCAAGCACGACTTCTCTGACATGGCCAGCTCCGGTCGCACCGAGCGGGCCGCGCTCGAGACGATGCTCGGCGTGCTGGAGGGCTCCGATCGCGCGCTGCTGCTCGCATCCGGTCTCGCGGGCATCGCCCCGGGCCGTGTCGCGACCGAGCTCGATGTGAACGGCGCCGAGGGCGTCGACTCGATGCGCGGCGGCGGAGAGCGCCTCGCGCTCAGCTACGCGGACCGCGGCGTGCGCACCATCGCCGCGCGCTTCTCGCCGACCGTGCACGGGGAGGGCGACCACGGCTTCATCGCCGCGATCGCGGGCGCCGCCGCGAAGGCCGGTGTCTCTGCCTACGCGGGCGACGGATCCAACCGCTGGCCAGCCGTCAACCGCGCGGATGCCGCCGCCCTCGTTGCGATCGCGCTCGAGAAGGCACCGGCGGGCTCCGTCATCCACGCCGCCGACGAGCAGGAAATTCCGACCCGCGAGATCGCCGAGGCGATCGGCGCAGCGCTCGGAATCCCCACCGCGTCGGTGACCGCCGAGGAGCTCATGGCACAGCTGGGATTCATCGGTCGCGTCTTCGGTGCCGACATTCCCGCCTCCAGCACGATCACGCGCGAGCGCCTCGGCTGGACGCCGACCCACCAGGGCCTGCTGGCCGACATTGCGGCCGGGTACTACGGCCGGTCGGTGATCGAGTAGCGCGCCAGCGCGTATCGAGACCGGGGGGTGTGGTCTCGATACGCCGCTGTGCGGCTACTCGACCAGCGAGGTCGCCGTGATACCGCGCGTTGACTCGATGACATCCGTCATCTTCTTCGAGAGCGCCTCGTAGAACATGCTCAGCGGAAACTCGTCGTCGAGCACGGCGTCGGTGTAGCCCTTCGGCGCACCGGCAAGGGGGATCTCACGCCGCGCCCAGTTCGAGGCTGGGTGCGGCGTGAGGGTCTCGCTGACCATGTCGTAGGCAGCGAGCCAGTGAGCGACCTTCGGGCGGTCGATCGACTTCCAGTAGAGCTCCTCGATCTCGTGACCGAGCGCGATGACCACGTCGGCCACCTCGTCCCAGTCGAACGAGAGTGCGGTGTCGGTCCAGTGCAGCACCCGATGCTGGTGCATCCACGCGAACAGCAGCTGGCCGCCGACGCCGTCGTAGTTGCGCACGCGCGACCCGGTGATCGCGAAGCGGAAGATGCGGTCGAAGATCACCGCGTACTGAACGAGCTTGGCCCGGTCGCGCGTGACCTCATCCGTCTCGTCGGCGCGTTCGAGGCGCACCGCCTCGCGGAAGGCGGTCAGGTCGCAGCGCAGCTCTTCGAGGGAGTAGAGGAAGAACGGCATGCGCTGCTTGATCATGAACGGGTCGAAGGGCAGGTCGCCGCGCATGTGGGTGCGGTCGTGAATGAGGTCCCACATGACGAAGGTCTCTTCGGCCAGTGTCTGGTCGTCGAGAAGGCGTGCGGCGCCGTCGGGCAGATCGAGATGGGTGATCTCGGCGGCCGCACGCACGACTCGACGGAAGCGCGCCGCCTCGCGGTCCGCGAAGATGGCACCCCAGGTGAAGATGGGGATGCTGCGCATCGCGACCGACTCCGGAAAGAGCACCGCGGAGTTGGTGTCGTAGCCAGCCGTGAAGTCGATGAAGCGAATGGGCACGAAGAGCTTGTTCGAGTAGTCGCCCGCCTCGAGCGCGGCGACGAACTGCGGCCAGACGACCTGCACGAGCACCGCCTCGACCAGGCGGTCGGTGCTGCCGTTCTGCGTGTACATCGGGAAGACGACCAGGTGGCGCAGCCCGTCGATACGGTGCTGCTGCGGCTGGAACTGCTCAAGGGAGTCGAGAAAGTCGGGAACCCCGAGTCCCTCGTTCACCCAGCGCCGAAAGTCGACGGATAGCGCGGCGAGATAGGCCGCATCGTGCGCAAACAGCGGGGCAAGCTGCGCCACCGACTCCACGATCACCTCGATCAGCTGCGCGGCCTCAGCCTTGGCGCTCTCGACTGAGCCGTCGTGGCTCTGCAGCGGCTGCAGCTCGGCAACGGCGGCCTTGAGGGCGAGCCAGGCGGGGTGGGAGGCGACGTCTTCGAGAACCTCGGGCTCACCAATGATCGACATGGACATGGTTCTACCTCCGATTCGGCTCAGTGCGTGGTTCCACGGTATCCGCGCGTTCGCGGCGCGTGGTTGTGATCGGCTTCGCGGATTGCGCGTGAAGTCGTGAAATCACGCAGCTTAATTGCACGGCTTAGGCTGTGACCCATGATCGGTGTGCTGCAGGGTTTCGCGATCATCGGCTTCATCATCGCCGTGGGCTTCTTCGTGGGCCGTCTGGGCGTACTTGGCGAGCATGCCCCCTATGTTCTGAGCCGTCTCGTCTTCTTCGTGCTCACCCCGAGCCTGCTCTTCACGATCCTCGCCGAGGCTGATGTGCACGTGCTGTTCTCATCGCGACTCGTCGTCTCCGCGCTCGCCGCGATCGCCTGCTTCGCGATCTTCGCTGTCATTGCCCTGCTGGTCTTTCGGCGAAAGCTGCCAGAGGCCGTGATCGGCTCCCTCGCCTCTGGGTATGTCAACGCCAACAACATCGGCATTCCGGTCGCGGCCTACGTCATCGGAGACGCCACGTACTCCGCGCCGGTCGTTCTCGTGCAGCTGCTGCTCTTCGCCCCCATCGGTCTCGCGCTGCTGGGCGGCAGCGTAGGCGGCCACTTCTCCATCGGCTCGGTGCTGCTGCAGACCGTGCGCAACCCGCTCATCATCGCATCCGCTCTCGGCGTGCTCGTCGCCGTCAGCGGTGTCTCCCTTCCCACGTTCGTCTTCGAGCCCTTCCACCTGCTCGGCGCGGGCGCGGTCGGTGTGCTGCTCGTCAACTTCGGCATGTCACTGAGCGGCTCGCGCCTGCTCGAACCGGGCAGCGGACGACGGGATGTCGTGCTCGCCACCGCGCTGAAGGTGCTCGTCATGCCTCTTGTCGCGTTCGTGCTCGCGCGCTTCGTCTTCGGCATGCAGGGCCACGAGCTCTTCGCGATCGTCGTGCTGGCGGCGCTGCCGACGGCGCAGAACGTCTTCAACTACGCGCAGCGCTACGAGCGCGGCGTTGTCATC
>JBIIAR010000205.1:0-4737 GCA_044239765.1 Microbacteriaceae bacterium | reverse complement strand
CACCGCACAGACCCCACCCGCGAGAACACGCCCGCCGGCGACGCCGCCACCGCGCCCCCCGCGAAGGACTGCACCGTGCCACCACCGCCCGCCGCGACCGCCACCGGATCGCTCGCCGGCCACCCCAGCACACCGCCCACACCCCCCAGCCCGCCGAAGTACGCCCGGATATCGCCCATCACCGCGAACGCACCCCGCGACTGGCTCCACGCGATCGCCCCGTTCTGGAACCCCTGAACCAGACCGCCCCCGTTCTCCGCGATCGGATTCGGCGAACCCACCACAGCCCCCAGCACCCCAGACACACCACCCCACCGCGCATACGCCTGATCAATCGCGACGTAGCCGATGGTGCCGGTGGCCCCGAACCAGTCATTGAAGTAGACCCAGAAGTTGCGGTTGCCGTAGCTGCTGCATCCATCGCCTGTGCCACGAAGATTTGCCATAGCCGCGGCGTTCGGCTGATAAGGGGTGTACAGGTACAGGTTCGCCGTCGCCTGGTTCCTGATATTGATGACCGACTGTCCACAGGCGACGTTCGGGTTGAACCGAACTGCGACGGCACCGATGTGGTACGCACGCGTGCTAGCACCGATGCTGTACTGCCGCATCTGCCACGCGGCCTTATAAACCTGATTGAAGAAGCCGTAGAACTGCGCGTCGCACGGAGCGGTGTCTGGGCATCCGTACCCCATTGCAGAACGATAATTGAACGACGTTGGCGACGACTTCGTGACAAGCCCCTGTTCCTTTTGGAGCATCACGAGAAGCACTTTGGGGTTGATGCCGCAGGTGAGGGCAACCTTGGCGATGATCGCGCTCGCCCGTTCGCTTGCCGCACCCGCGTAGGCACCACAGTGATTGGCCCCCACCGCATCCCGGTTGAAGGTGGGAGTTGTGTACCTCGCGAGGCAGGTGTACCCGTTGGCACCCGCACACTCTGGCTCCATGCGCTCGAGGAAGGCCTGGATGCTGGCCTCTGACATCGAGTCACCATCGTAGAAAACCTCGTCGGTGATGATAAAGCCGGGGTCGAACTCTGAGCCCGTTATCGCACTCGCGGCCCGCGGCTGCTCAGCGACGACAAGCAGGGTCGACAGTATGGCGATGACCAGAAGCGCCACCCGTGCCTTGGCTGTCTTGCTGCGCGCAGTGGTCAATCGCACGGAACCTCCTCAGGATGCGCCACGGACGCACCATACGCGACAGTCGTGGTGCCGCCGAACCCTTCGCTATTGACCATAGGCGAGGAATTCGCTTTCAGCGACCGACGCGCGCGAGTCTCTAGTCGCCGGCGAGCTGCGAGAGGTAGACCCCGTAACCGCTCTTGACGAGAGGCGCCGCGAGCTGTCGCAGCTGCGCGCTGTCGATCCACCCGGCGCGCCAGGCGATCTCCTCGATGCACCCGACCTTGAACCCCTGGCGGTCCTCGATCACTCGAACATACTCAGATGCCTGCATCATCGACTCGAAGGTTCCTGTGTCCAGCCAGGCGACGCCTCGGTCAAGTACCTGCACCTGCAGCGTTCCGGCCTCAAGGTAGCGCTCATTCACCGTGGAGATCTCGAGCTCGCCCCGAGCGCTGGGCTCGATGGTCTTCGCGATCTCGACCACAGAGTTGTCGTAGAAGTAGAGTCCCGGCACCGCATAGTTGCTCTTCGGGTGCTCGGGCTTCTCTTCGATGCTGCGAGCGATCATGTTCTCATCGAACTCGACGACACCGTAGGACGTCGGGTTGGACACGTGATAGGCGAAGATCAAGCCGCCTTGAATAGTCTCGTGAGCACGAAGTGACGAGCCGAGGCCGCCACCGTGAAAGATGTTGTCCCCGAGCACGAGGGCAACCGACTCGTCGCCGATGAACTCCTCGCCGATGATGAAAGCCTGGGCAAGCCCGTCGGGAGTCGGCTGGATGGCATACTCGAGTTTGATGCCCAGCTCTGACCCGTCTCCCAGCAGAGCCTTGAACTGCGCGTTGTACTCCGGAGTTGTGATGATCAGGATCTCGTTGATTCCCGCCATCATGAGGGTCGAGAGTGGGTAGTAGATCATCGGCTTGTCGTAGATGGGCATGAGCTGCTTCGAGATGCCCTTGGTAATCGGCCACAGCCTCGTGCCGGATCCACCGGCCAGAATTATTCCGCGCATCGCCTAACGTCCGTTCAGTTCTTCATAGAAGGCGGACACCGCTGTCCAGTCGGGAAGCAGCCCGGCCTCCCCCGCCTCAGCCAGCGTGGGCGCGTCGACGTCCTTTGGCGAGAGCAGGAGCTCGCCGGCCTCGTCGGGGAATACCAGTCCGATCTCAGGGTCTAGCGGGTTGATCCCGTGTTCGGCGGCAGCGTTGTAGGTGTCGCTCACGAGGTAGCTCACGGTGGCGTCGTCGGTGAGCGCCACGAATGCGTGTCCCAGGCCCTCGCCGAGATAGATGGCCCTGCGATCCACTGTGTCAAGTCGAACCGAGTCCCACTGGCCGAAGGTTGGCGAGCCAACTCGGATGTCGATCACGTAGTCGATAACTGCGCCGTGCGTCACGGTGACGTACTTTGCCTGTCCCGGCGGGATATCGGCGAAGTGGATGCCCCGAACCACGCCGCGCTTGGAGACCGAGGTGTTGGCCTGCCGCAGGTCGAGGGAGTGTCCGGCCGCCGCCGCCAACGTGTCGAAGCGATACCACTCGAGGAACACTCCACGGTCATCTGCTCGCTGAATCGGAGTTATCTCGAACGATCCAGCAATTGACAGTTCACGAATTTGCACGTGCCACAGCTTACTGTCCCGATTTCAGCGGCTGGAGCAGGTCCCTCGCCCCGTCCGCCAGCCCCCTGCCAAACCGCGAATAGCGACCGGTCCGGAGCTCGGAAATGACGGGGGCGACTCGCGCAAGCCGCCGCTCCCCGAGCGCTGCGCGAACTCGTTCGTGTGCGAGCTTCTGCCCAGCGGTGTGGGCGAACCCTTTCTCCACCCGGCCGCTCGAGGTGGCCCAGGCTGCCAGGCTCTCGGCACGAAGCACCAGGCGCTGGTTCCTCGCGCCACCGGGCTCGACCATGCGACGCAGCTTGCCCGCGATTGAGAGTCGCGAAACCCCTATCTGGTTGCCTCCGTGCTGGCGATACGCGATCAGCGGTTCATCGATCACGTCGATTCCCCCTGTTGCCGCGGCGACCATCGCCAGCCACTCGTCGTGCACCCAACCCGGGGGGATCGGAAAGGCTCTCTCGACCAGCGTCCGGCGGAAGACAACGGTGGCCCCCGTGACGAGGTTGCGACGAAGCAGGAGGTCGAGCGCGTCACCCCGGTGGATCGACTCGATGCTCGCTGGGGTGATCCCGAGGGCGTCGAAGAGCGACGAGCCCATCATCGCGCCGTCGGCGTCGACCAGAGATGCGTTCGAGTGCACCAGGTCGACATCTGGCCGCGCTTGCAGGCGGTCGATCGCCACGCTGATGCGGTCAGCCATCCAGATGTCATCCTGATCGGAGAGCGCTACGAGCGGTGCGGTCGTAGCCAGGATCGCCTGTTGGAAGTTGGCAACCACTCCGAGGGGTGAGGCGTTGTGTAGAACACGGAAGGCCACTCTCGGAGCCGACTCGCGCTGGTGGTACTCCTGGATCACACGGGATGCCACTGCAACAGTCCCGTCGTGTGACGCATCATCAGAGAGCACGATCTGCGCAGGAAGAACTGTTTGCGACAGGATGCTGCGCAGCTGATCGGCGATGAACGCCGCACCGTTATGGGTGCAGAGCGCTACATCGACGGCCGGCAACGACATCGAAGCTCAGCCGCCAGACGACAAGGACGAAGTATAGGCCTCGATTGTCGCGCCGGCCTCGCCAACTGCCATGAGGTGTCCCTTGTTAATCCATGCCGCGTGGTCGCACATCTTGCGCACCGTTGGCAGCGAGTGACTGACGAGGATGACGGTCTTGCCCTGCGCGTGGAAGTCGTCGAACTTTTGAAAGCACTTGGCCTGAAACTCAGCGTCGCCCACGGCGAGAACCTCGTCGACAACCAAGATGTCAGGATCGACGTTGATGGCGATAGCGAATCCAAGGCGCACGTACATTCCGGATGAGTAGTTCTTCACAGGCTGGTCGATGAACTGCTCAACCCCGGAGAAGTCCACGATCTCGTCGAACTTGCGCTCAATCTCCTTCTTGCGCATTCCGAGGATGGACCCGTTGAGGAAGATGTTCTCGCGACCAGAGAGCTCAGAGTGGAACCCCGAACCGACCTCGAGCATCGCGGCTATCTTGCCGAAGTGCGTGATCTCGCCCTTGTTCGGGTAGTAGATGTTCGCGAGGCACTTGAGTAGCGTCGACTTGCCCGAGCCGTTGCTGCCGATGAGGCCGAACGTCGAACCCATGGGGACGTCGAAGGTGACGTCGTCCAAAGCCAGGAAGTCTTCGTGAACCGACCGCCGGCCACGCATAACGGCCGCCTTGATCGTCTGATTGCGCTCGTGGTACATGCGGAAGGATTTGCTCACGTGATCCACGCGCACTGCGACGTCGGTCATATCGACTCCGCCAGGTTCTTCTCGTTCTTGCGGAACACGACCATGCCCAGCACCCCCATCGCAATCGCCCAGACCGAGCAGATAACCCACTCGATGGGATTCGGCCACCGGTTGTCGTAGAGGAGATTCCGAAATATCTCGAGGAAGTGAACAATCGGGTTGAGGCCATACAAGCCGTCAAGAGTGACCGACGTGCCGAAAATCCCTCCGATGTCATC
>JBIIAR010000203.1:0-4784 GCA_044239765.1 Microbacteriaceae bacterium | reverse complement strand
CGAAGGCGTTGGCCCGGGTAGACAGTCGAGCCCACCGCGTCGACCGTGTCGAGACGAGCAGCCAGCCAGATGACGAACACGGCAACTGCAGCGACCCCGGCCACCAGAAGCGGGGCAATGCGGCGCACTAGCGCACGCAACGCGGCTCGGGAGAACGGGCGTTCGTTCACTACGGAACCAACGGTGTAGAAGATGAAGACGACCAGCACCGGGATGATGAAGGGCGCGTAGAGTCCGATCACCATTGTGACCGCCAGCCATCCGACGACGGCACTCCACGCAATGCGCACCCATCGCCGATCGTCCCGAAGCAGCCATCGCACCGCGGCCATCGCGAGCATCCCCCAGGCAGCCGGGTACAGCGAGCTCGTGCCGTACCACCACTGGAAGATGGGGGTGAAGTAGATGGCGCAGGCGACAACTGCCGCGGTTACCGGACGCCGAGGCAGATAGGTCACGACGAGTAGATAGGCGCCGGAAACGAGAGCCAACGCTGGTATCCACCATTCCCAGGCGAGGCCGCCCTCGGCGCCGAAGAGAAAATAGCCCCAGGTGTGCGGGCGGAACAGCGCAGACCAGTCGAGCACCGGCACTTCGAGAGCGACGGTCACATTCATGCCACCGGGCAGCGTCTGGTTGACAGACGGGAATCCCTGCTCGATCTGGGAGATCACCCACGCCTGATGGACGAACCACTCATCAGATCGGATCAGTCGCGGTGTTCCGATAAGGAGGTTGGGATCTTCGCCGCTCCCGAAGTAGGCCCAGTGCGCTCCCGAGGAGGTTCCACTGATATGCAACAGAATCAGCACGGCAGCACCGAGCGCCACAATCGCCGGAAACCAGGTAACCACCCGCCAGTTGGGAAGGCCGCTGGCCAGCGGCTCTACCCACCGCGCGAGCCTGCCAGTCGTCGGGCGCGGAGTGCTCGAAAGCGTGGACATGTGAACTCTCTTGTCGATAGGCCGAGGATTGGGTGGGCGCTAGAGGCGCGGGTGATGAATGTAGGGGTCATCGCGTTGAACTCCCCACCGGCGTCGCATCCGGCTGATCTCCCACTTGTGCACCTTGCCCTCGCGGGACTTGGACTCGAAATGGTAGAGCTGAACCCCGCTGAGCCACAGGAGGCGATACCCGAAGGACCGCACCTTCATGCTCAGGTCTACATCGTTGAAGTTGGAGGGCAACGCTGGGCTGAATCCGCCGACTCGCGCGAAGACCTCGCGCCGCATCCCGATGAAAGCGGCGGTGAGCCCTGAGACCTCACGGTCGATCAGCAAGGCGGAGAACGGGCCGGCGTCACCGCGCTTGGCGCTCTGCATATACGCGTGCATGTAGCCTCGGTCGGCATAGCGGTGCCCCGCGTGCTGAAGGGTGTCGTCCTCGAAGAAAAGGTATGCGCCGGTCATCCCGATCTCCGGGTCGGCGAGGGGAGCGACAAGATTCTCTATGGGCGACGTCGAGATCGCCTGCATGTCGTCGTTCATCATCACCACGTACTGCCCCGAACTCGCAACGAAGCCGACATTGCACTTGTCGCTGAAATTGAATGGGCGCGAATAGGGCACCAGGACGAGGTTCTCTCCAGCGAGCTCGGTGATCTGGCGCATCACCTCGGCAGGGGTATCCAGGTCATAGACCACAACGAACTCAATGTTCTTGTGTACGCTCTGTGCGCGAACGGAGCGGATTGCCTCAACGACGAAAACTCGATCGCCGCCGAACGCGCGGCCGTGCGATCCACGGGTCGGAATGATGACGCTAATGGTGGCGGAGGCATCGAGGGGTCGATCGAGCGCGTAGGTCCCGGGAACCGGACCGCGAGATGCGACCGCGGTGCTGCCGACTCTGGCCAAGTGCGAGTTGACCGCGCCCACACCCGCGTCCCAGGCATAGGGCTTGGTATCTGAGCTGGCGGCGGTGGAGTTACGGTGGGATCTCCACCGGTAGAGCACTCGGGGAACATGCCTGATGCTGCGAGCACGCTCGGTGACACGCAAAACGAGGTCATGGTCTTGCGATCCGTCAAACTCCGATCGGAACCCCCCGACCTCTCGCACGAGGCTGGTACGCAGAACCGAGAGGTGGCCGGTGAACATCTGTCCTCGGAGCCGCTCAGGCGACCAGTCTGGCTTTCGGAACGCGTCGTAGCGCTCCCCCGTGTCGTTGATCTTCTCCTCATCGGTGTAGAGGTAGTCGATAGTGGGATCGGCGCGGAGTGCACGCGCGACGATCCGCAAGGCACCGGGAGCCAGGAGATCATCGTGATCGACGAGGGCAATGAACTCGCCGCGCGCGACAGCGATTCCATCGTTGGACGCTGCGGAGATACCGCCATTGCGGTCGCGCGACACCACAACGATTCTCGGCTCCTTAGCGGCCATGCGGGCCAGGTAGGTCGCTAGCTCGGTGCTCTCGGAGTGGTCGTCAACGAGTATGAGCTCCCACGACGGCCAGCCCTGGGCGGTGACCGAACGAATCATCGCTTTGAGGTACACCAGAGGAGTGCGGTAGACGGGCGTGACGATGGAGATGAAAGGGTCTGTCATTTGCGACGCAGCCGGTCTCTGACGAAGTACACGGGACCAACGAACAGGCGGCCGATACGCCAGGTGGTCGACGCCTTCAGCACCGCGACCTCGTCATCGGACTCCTCACCGAACCTGCCTAGTCGCAGCCGGTGCAGCAGCTGCTCCCGCTGCTCCTCTAGCTTGTCAATGCGGGCGAAGGCCTTGCCGACCGGGGTCTGCGCCATGCTCTCGATGTGAGCGCGTGCCGTAGCGATCTCTGCCTCGAGGCCGATGATGGTGTCGCGCTCGGCGAGTGCGAGCAGCTGCAGCTGCCGCGCGCTCTCAATGAGTGCGACCTTCGTCATCGACGAAGTCGGGATCCACGCGAGCATCTTCCACGAGTCGTCGGCCTCGATGTCTGCGTCACGAACTGGCACAGAGTTGCTCCCTAGATGCGGCTGATGAGTGAACGATCAGTCTAAACGGTCTCGCTACCGAGGGGCCTGACGGGCACCTGAGACGGACGTGTGGTTGTCAAGCGGATTCGCGGCGCCGCTTTCGGCGGGCCGTGTAGCGCTCGACGACGGCGCCGATGCCGCCGTGCTTGAGGTAGTAAGCGGCTCGATCGAGGTCTTTCAGCAGTCCGGTGCGCTGCCGACGGCGCGGGGGGCGTCGGGCGGACCGGGCGTCGGACTCCGCTTTCAGCGGCGATCGATCGGCCGCATGAACCGGACTACCGGCGAAGGTCAGGAGCGGCTCGAGCGCCCGCGCCCAGCGAAACTGCTCCCGCGTCTGGCGCACGCGCTCGCGAGTCGCCGAGTATTCAACATCGTCGTAGAGCACACGCTCCAGCGCATCGGCCAGCTGTTGCACATCGCGCTCGACGACGACTGCTCCGAGCCGGTCGCGCTCGACCAAGTCACCGAAGGAGTCTCCGCCGGTGGTGATGATGGGGAGTCCGGCCCACAGGTAGTCGAGAATGCGGGTGCGGAACGAGTAGGTGGTCTCGACATGGTCGAAGTGCGTTGACACGCCGGCGTCCGCCTCGACGAGATAGTTCTGCCTTTCGTCGTAGTCGACCCAGCTGTCGTTGAAGAAGACCGCCGTGCCGTTGAGCCCTAGCTCAGTGGCGAGCGCTCGCGATTGCGCGACCGCGGCCATCTCCGGTACCGCCGGGTTCGGATGCTTGGTGCCCATGAAGAACAGGCGCAGGTTTGGACGGCGTTCACTGAGCGCCCCCACCGCCCGGATCAGTGTCGCCGGGTCGAACCAGTCATAGATTCCACCGGCCCAGATCAGCACCTTGTCACCATCCTCGATGCCCGGAACTACTCCGCGCAGCACTGGCCTCGTGCGCTCCGGCTCCTGTGCGGGAATACCGAACGGAACGACGCCGATGAGCGCAGACATATTGCTGTCAGCCGAGTAGGTGTACGGGTTGATGCGACCGACAGATGCGAGCTGGCCGAGCCAGAAATGCTTCTGCCGTTCGCTGGCGCAAAGGAAGTAGTCTCCAATGCGCAGTTGGTGATTGAGGGTGTCGTTAGCGTCGGAGACCTGCTTGTCCCACTGCTCGATTGCGCGACTTCTGCCCTGCTCAAGCTGCTCAAGGTGCATCGGGTCGTACAGGTCGACGACGATGATCTTGGTGCTGTTCTCCAGTACAGGGAACATGGTGAGCGCGTAACCCTGAACCACTATCACGTCGGCCCAAGCCTCGTGCTCGTGCATCCCGCGTGGGTTGTAGGGCGACACCGTTGCGATGGAGAAGCCCTCCCCGCGTTCCACCGACCGCGAGGTACTGATCAGACGCACGTCGCTTGTACGCGCCAGCTCGCGTGCCATATTCCAGGCGCGGATGGCCGGACCGGCCATCTTGTCGCCGATCGGGTCGCCGGTGATGATGAGCACACGGGTCTGCTCATGGGGCGGTATGGCCCGGGTATGAGCCACGATGTTCTCGTAGCCAGAGAGGTAGGACTCGATCGGGTATGCCGGTTCGTCGACCCGCCCGAAGAGCGAAAGCAGCTCTCTGTCGGTCCGGACCCTGGTTCGCTGAATGCGCTCACGCTCGGCAGCCAGCCGCGGAAGCTGGTCGACGACCTGGTCTATCGCGTAGAAGCCGGCGAGGGCACGTCGCGGGACGGGGTCGACCGGCTCTCCTTCGGGGGTCGGCGCGCGAAGGTCGAGAGACTCGGCGTCAAGGCCGCCTCTCGCCACAGCACGACGGACGGCGAGAAGCAGGGCCGGTGCGAACTGCGCGTCGAGCGACGC
>JBIIAR010000202.1:0-4801 GCA_044239765.1 Microbacteriaceae bacterium | reverse complement strand
TGTGGGGTGGTCGGGGTTCCGACCTTCGGCACCGAGGCCGCCGCGGCGGCCGGGGTGGATCTCGAGCGACTCGCTCTCGTGCCCTACCCGGGTGATCAGTGGCTGCCGGTGACCGCCGCCCTGGCGGATGTGCTGACGGTGGTTGTCGTACGTCCGCCGCTGATGCCGAGCGACGGCACGGTCGCGCGGCTGATGGGCCGGCTGCGCGAGCGCGGCACCACGCTCATCGTGCTCGGCCGCTGGCCGGGGGCGGAGGCGCGGCTCGAGGTGACGCGCAGCACGTGGACGGGCCTCGGCGAGGGGCACGGCTACCTGCGCAGCAGGCAGCTGACGGTCGGCGTCACCAGCCGCACCGGGCGCCGCGACCGGGAGGTCACCCTGTGATCCGCACCATTCTGGCCTGGTGCCCCGACTGGCCCGTCGTCGCCGCGGCACAGGATGCGGGCCTCGACCACGACCTTGCCATCGCGGTCATCGAGAAGAGCCTCGTCTTCGCCTGCTCCCCCGCGGCGCGGGCGGAGGGCGTCACGCGCGGCATGCGCGCCCGGGCGGCGCAGGCGCGCTGCACCAGCCTCGTGCTGCTCGACTACGACCGCTCGACCGACAGCCGCGTCTTCGAGCCGGTCGTGCAGGGCGTCGAGGCGAGCATGGCGGGGGTGCAGCTGGTGCGTCCGGGCATGCTCGCGATGAAGGCGCGGGGGCCGGCGCGGTACTACGGGGGCGAGCTGCCGGCCGCGCGGCTGCTCGTCGGCAAGCTGGCCGAGCTGGGCGTGCCCGGCGCGCGCATCGGCATCGCCGACGGGCCGTTCGCCGCGGAGCACGCGGCCAAGCGCGCGCACCTCGCTGGTCAACAGAGCGTGCTCATCATTCCCGAGGGCGAGTCGCCGACGTTCCTCGGGCGGCTGCCGATTGCGGCCCTGGGCGATGCGACCCTGGTGGGGCTGCTCGGGCGGCTCGGCATCCACTCGCTTGCCGACTTCGCGGCGCTGTCACCGACGAGCGTGCGCGAGCGCTTCGGCAGTGCCGGCGCCCTCGCGCACTCCCTCGCCGCAGGGCTGGATGCGACAGCCATCACCGCGCGCACCCCACCGCGTGACATTCGCCTCAGCGTCGACTTCGAGCCGGCCCTCGATCGCATCGACCAGGTCACCTTCGCGATTCGCGCGGCCGCAGACCGCTTCATCGACGAGCTGCTCGCCGACAAGCTGGCCTGCACCGAGATTCGGGTGGCGATCAGCTCAGAGGGCGAGGTGAGCGAGCGCACCTGGCTGCATCCGCGCTGGTTCACCGGCGCCGATGTCGTCGACCGGGTGCGCTGGCAGCTGCAGGGGTCGGGCAGCGCGGGCAGCGGGCTGAGCAGCGCGATCACCCGCGTGCGCATCGAGCCAGAGGCGGTCGACCCGGTCGGCAGCCACGAGGCGGGGCTGTGGGGCAACGGCCCTGACGAGGGCGTGCACCACGGGCTGTCGCGCGTGCAGGGCATGCTCGGCCACGAGGGGGTGGTGACGGCGGTGCTCGGCGGCGGGCGGCTGCTCGCCGAGCGGCAGGTGCTCGTCGCCTGGGGAGACCGACCGGATGCTGGTCTGGCCGCCGCGAAGAAGAAGCCGTGGCCGGGCAGCCTGCCCGAGCCGGCCCCCGCGACCGTCTTCGCACAGCGGCGGGCGGTGGTGGTGCTCGGCCCGCAGCGCGAACAGCTCGAGGTGAGCGAGCGCGGCACGCTGTCGGCGCATCCGACCTTCTTCTCACCAACGGGCAAACGCGAGGACCTGCGTCGGGTGGAGGCCTGGGCGGGGCCCTGGCCGATCGCGCAGCGCTGGTGGGATGCCGCGGCGGCCACGACCGCCAACCGCTTTCAGCTGATCGACGCGAGCGAGACCGCATGGCTGCTCGTGCTCGACGGCAGTGACTGGTGGGCAGAGGGGATGTACGACTGATGCCTTTCAACAACCCAGCCATGCCGTGGAGTGAGCTCAACCGACGACTGAGCGATAGCGCGAAGGAGAAGGACGGCGGCGACGGCCCCGCCTTCTCGCGCAAGCGCATGCCCTACGTCGCGCCAACCTCGTACGTCGCGGGAAAGGTGCCCTACGCCGAGCTGCACGTGCACTCCACCTTCAGCTTTCTCGACGGCGCCAGCCAGCCAGAGGAGCTCGCCGAGGAGGCCGCGCGCCTCGGCCTGCACGGGCTGGCCCTGACCGACCATGACGGGTTCTACGGGGTCGTGCGTATGGCCGAGGCAGCCGAGAAGTACCCGGAGCTGCAGACCGTCTTCGGCGCGGAGCTCTCGCTCGACCTGACCAAACCCCAGAACGGCGAGCCCGACCCCGAGGGCAGCCACCTGCTCGTGCTGGCCAGGCAGCAGCAGGGCTACCACCGGCTCAGCGAGGTGCTGACGACCGCCCAGCTGGCCGACGGCGCAGAGAAGGGGCATCCGGTCTACGACCTGCACGACATCGCCGACAAGTCGTCGGGTGATTTCCTCATTCTGACCGGATGCCGCAAGGGCACCGTGCGCCAGGCCCTGCTGCAGGGCGAGCAGGCCGCCGCCCGCGAGGTCGACCGCCTCGTCGCCCTGTTCGGACGCGACAACGTCGCCGTCGAGCTCATCGACAACGGCGAGCCGAAGGCGTCGAGCTACAACGACGCGCTGTACGCGATCGCCCGCAAGCGGGGCCTCGCGGCCGTGGCCACGGGCAACGTGCACTTCGCGCAGCCCCAGCAGCGGCACCTCGCCAGCGCGATTGCAGCCGTGCGTGCCCGCCGCAGTCTCGACGACCTCGACGGCTGGCTGCCGGCATCCGCGGCGCATCTTCGAAGCGGCGAGGAGATGGCCGCGCGCTTCGCGCGCTACCCCGGGGCGATCGAGCGCACCGTCGAGCTCTCTGACCAGCTGTCGTTCGCGCTGCGCTCGATGAAGCCCGGGCTGCCCGGCCAGGAGGTGCCCGAGGGGCACACCCCGATGTCGTGGCTGCGGCAGCTGGTGTGGGATGCGGTCGACGTGAAGTACCCGAAGGCTGACACCGCGGTCAGGGACCGCATCACCCGCGAGCTCGCCGTCATCGAGCAGAAGGACTTTCCCGGCTACTTTCTCATCGTGCGCGACATCGTCATGTTCGCGAAGGGCGAGGGCATTCTCTGCCAGGGCCGCGGCTCGGCCGCCAACTCGGCGGTCTGCTATCTGCTGGGCATCACGGCCGTGGACTCCATTCGCTACGGCCTGCCCTTCGAGCGCTTCCTCTCGGCCATGCGTGAAGAGGAGCCCGACATCGACGTCGACTTCGACTCCGACCGGCGCGAGGAGGTCATTCAGTACGTCTTTCGCAAGTACGGCCGCCGCAACGCGGCACAGGTGGCGAATGTCATCAGCTACCGTCCGAAGTTCGCGGTGCGCGACATGGCGAAGGCGCTCGGGTACGGCCCGGGGCAGCAGGATGCGTGGTCGAAGCAGATCGACTCATGGTCGTCTATTACTCCGCCGGATGGTCACGACATCCCACCCGCTGTCATCGAGCTGGCGACCGAGGTGCTGAAGTTTCCGCGGCACCTCGGCATTCACTCGGGCGGCATGGTGCTCACCAAGCGACCGGTCGGCGAGATCGTGCCGATCGAGCACGCGCGCATGGAGAACCGCACGGTCGTGCAGTGGGACAAAGACGACTGCGCGTGGATGGGCCTGGTCAAGTTCGACCTGCTCGGCCTCGGCATGCTCGCGGCTCTGCAGTACTCGTTCGACCTGATTCGCGACAGCACGCCCGACGAGTGGTCGCTCGAGACGATGCCGAAAGAGGAGAAGGGCGTCTACGACATGCTGTGCCGCGCCGACTCCGTCGGGGTGTTCCAGGTCGAGAGCCGCGCGCAGATGGGCACGTTGCCGCGCCTGCAGCCACGCCGCTTCTACGAGCTCGTCATCGAGATCGCCCTCATCCGGCCGGGGCCGATCCAGGGTGGGGCGGTGCACCCCTACATTCGCCGCAAGCTCGGCAAGGAGCCGGTGACCTACCCGCATCCGCTGCTCGAGCCGGTGCTCGAGCGCACCATGGGCGTTCCGCTCTTTCAGGAGCAGCTCATGCAGATGGCGATGACGATCGGCAACTGCTCGGGCGATGACGCCGACCTGCTGCGCCGCGCCATGGGGTCGAAGCGGGGGCTGGAGAAGATCTCGTCGCTCAAGACGAAGCTCTATGCCGGCATGGCCGAGAACGGCATCACCGGCGAGCTGGCCGACAGCCTGTACGACAAGATCGAGGCCTTCGCCAACTTCGGCTTCGCCGAGAGCCACTCCATCAGCTTCGCCCTGCTCGTGTATGCCAGCTCGTGGATCAAGCTGCACTACCCCGCCGCCTTTCTCGCGTCGCTGCTGCGCGCGCAGCCGATGGGCTTCTACTCCCCCGCCTCGCTCACCGCGGATGCCCGCCGCCACGGCGTAGAGGTGCTCGGCCCCGACATTTTTTTGAGTGGCGTGCACGCGGGGCTCGAGGGCACGCATGTCGCCTCAGCGCGTCATGCATGCACCGATGCTGACCAGCCGCCGGTGGGCCTCTTCGACCCGAAGACCGCCGAGGGCACCGACGAGCACCGCCGCGATCGCGGGCTGTCGGTTCGGCTCGGCCTCGCCGCCGTGCGCGGAATCGGGCCGGACCTCGCCCAGCGCATTGTCGGCGAGCGCGACCGCGGCCCCTACCGCGATCTCTCCGACCTCAGCCGCCGCGTCGGTCTCAGTGCCGCCCAGCTCGAGTCCCTCGCCTCCGCTGGCGCCTTCGAGGGCCTGGGCATGTCGCGCCGCGAGGCCATCTGGGATGCC
>JBIIAR010000200.1:0-4817 GCA_044239765.1 Microbacteriaceae bacterium | reverse complement strand
GCCCTTCGATGCCGTGTACGAGATCTGGCTCGTGGCTGACCCCATGACCGCGACGAAGGATGCCGTGTTGATGATCGACCCGGACTGCTGCGCGACCATGTGCCGCAGCGCCGCCCGCGAGCAGAGGTAGACGCTCTTGAGGTTGACGTCTTGCACGCGGTCCCAGGCCGGCAGCTCTGTCGTCTCGATCGAGTCGTCCTCGGGGGGCGAGATACCCGCGTTGTTGAAGGCGATGTCGAGCGAGCCGTAGGTGGCGACGGCGGTGTCAAAGAGGTTGTTGACCTCGGCCTCGTCGGTGACGTCCACCTTGACGAAGAGTCCGCCGACCTCGGTGGCCGCGGCCTCCCCGGTCTCGGCGTTGAAGTCGCCGATGACGACGGTCGCGCCCTCCGCGGCGAAGCGCCTCGCGGTCGCGAGCCCGATGCCGCTGGCGCCGCCGGTGATGACGGCGACCTTGCCGGCGAGGCGCTGGGTGAGGTCGATCGTGGATACTGCCATGGTGTTTCTCCCTAGTGCGGGTGGAGCCTGTCGAGACCGGATTTCGGCAAGCTCAATCCGCTCACTAATCCGTGTTGATGAAGACGTTCTTTGTCTCGGTGAAGGCCGTGGCCGCGTCGGGACCCAGCTCGCGGCCGAGGCCGCTCTGCTTGAAGCCGCCGAAGGGGGTGCTGTAGCGCACACTCGAGTGCGAGTTGACGCTGAGGTTGCCGCTCTCAATGCCCCGGGAGACACGGATGGCGCGGCCCAGATCGCGGGTCCAGATCGATCCGCTCAGCCCGTACACGCTGTCGTTGGCCAGGCTGATCGCATCCGCCTCGTCGTCGAAGGGCAGCACGCTCACCATCGGACCGAAGATCTCGTCGACCACCAGCTTGTCGTCTCTCGAGGAAGGAATCATGACCGTCGGCGCGAACCAGAAGCCGGCTCCGGAAGGCGCGCTCCCCCGGAACGCCACCTTCGACTCGTCGAGGTAGCTGGTGACCTTCTCGTGGTGCGCCGCCGCGACGAGCGGTCCCATCTCGGTGGCCTCATCCAGCGGGTTGCCGACGACGACGCCCTTGACCGCAGGCTCGAGCAGCTCGAGAAAGCGGTCGTAGACGCTGCGTTCGACGAGGATGCGGCTGCGTGCGCAGCAGTCCTGGCCCGCGTTCTCGAACACCGCGTACGGTGCCGTTGCCGCGGCCTTCTCGAGGTCGCTGTCGGCAAACACGACGTTCGCGCTCTTTCCCCCGAGCTCGAGCGTCACCGCCTTCACCTGCTCTGCACAACCGGCCATGACCCTCTTGCCTACGGCGGTTGATCCGGTGAAGACGACCTTGCGCACCGACTCGTGCGTGACGAAGCGCTCCCCCACCACGGCCCCCCGGCCGGGCAGCACTTGAAAGAGCCCGTCGGGCAGCCCCGCCTCGCGGGCGAGCTCGCCGAGGCGAATCGCGGTGAGCGGCGTCCACTCGGCCGGCTTGAGCAGCACGGCGTTGCCTGCCGCGAGGGCGGGGGCGAAGCCCCAGGCCGCGATCGTCATCGGAAAGTTCCACGGCACGATCACGCCGACGACCCCGAGCGGCTCGAGGAATGTCACGTCGATGCCGTTGGCCACCGGGATCTGCTTGCCGATCATCCGCTCGGGCGCCGCAGAGTAGTAGGTGAGCACGTCACGAACGTGGCCCGCCTCCCACCGGGCTTGGCCGATCGGATGCCCGGAGTTGACGACCTCGAGCATCGCCAGCTCGTCGATCGCACCCTCAACGGCCGCAGCGAACCGCCGCAGCCCCGCGGCGCGCTCAGCCGGAGCGAGTGCGGCCCACTTCTTCTGCGCTGCCTCGGCGCGGGCGACAGCCTCGTCGACCTGTTCGAGCGACGTGTGCTCGACGGTCTGCAGCGCCTCCTCGGTGGCGGGGTTGATCAAGCGGATCGCGCTTGTCGAGATGTTAACCACGGGGTGCTCCTTCGGGCGATCTCGACGGGCTCGATCCACGGTAGGCAGCAGCCGCGTCGACGAGCCCGGCGAACAACCGCAGGTCGTCGGGGGTGTTCTCTGGATGCCACTGCACGCCGAGCCCGAAGTCGACGCCCTCGACCTCGACCGCCTGCACGGTTCCGTCGTCAGAGCGCGCGCCGATGGCCAGCCCGGGGGCCAGCGAGTCGATCGCCTGGTGGTGGTACGACTTGCCGACGAGGGTCTCACCGCCGCCGAGCACCCCCGCGATGCGCGTGCCGTCGTCGACGATCACGTCGTTCTCCTTGAAGACGCCGTCAACGCCGGTGTAGCGGTCGGTGCCGAGCACCTCGGGGATGTGCTGGTGCAGGGTTCCGCCGAGGGCCACGTTGAGCACCTGCAGTCCGCGGCAGATGCCGAGAAAGGGAACGTTGGCGTCGATGGCGGCCAGCAGCAGGGCGGTCTCCCACTCATCCCGGTCGTCGCGCGGCTCGTCGGTCGTGGGCAGGCGCTCCTGGCCGTAGCGGGCCGGGTTCACGTCTTTGCCGCCCGCGACGATGAGGCCGTCGATGCGGCCGATGACGGCGGCAGCGATGTCGGCGTCGACCGGCTGCGGCGGCAGCAGCACGGGAATGCCGCCCGCCCGGTAGACCGCCTCGAAGTAGGGCTTCGGCAGAAAGCTCGCCTGCACGTCCCACACTCCGGACTGCGCCTGCTCGAGGTAGCTCGTGATGCCGATAACGGGCGCGGGTTGACTAGACCGCGCAGCGGTCGTATCGGAACCAGCCTCGGGGTCTCGATACGCGCTGCGCGCTACTCGACCCGCAGAAGAATCAGAAACGCTCAAAGCCGCGCACTCTCTCCCAGTCGGTGATGGCAGCATCGAAGGCCTGCTGCTCGATGCGCGCATTGTTCAGGTAGTGGTCGACGACATCCGACCCGAAAGCGGCACGGGTGATCTCGGACTGGCCGAAGAGCTCAGCTGCGTCACGAAGGGTGGAGGGCACGCGCGGCGCGTCTGATCCGTAGGCGTTGCCCTCGAGCAGCGGCTCGAGCTCGAGCTCGTGCTCGATGCCGTAGAGGCCGCCCGCGATGAGTGCCGCGACCGCGAGGTACTGGTTGACGTCGCCGCCGGGCACGCGGTTCTCTACGCGCAGGCTGTGCCCCCTGCCGACGACGCGCAGGGCGCAGGTGCGGTTGTCGAGGCCCCAGGCGACGGCGGTCGGGGCGAAGCTGCCCTCGACGAAGCGCTTGTACGAGTTGATGTTGGGCGCGAGAAAGAGCGTCATCTCGCGCATCGTCTTCAGCTGCCCGGCGATGAAGTGCTCCATCAGCTTCGAGAAGCCGTAGGGGCCGTCACCCGCGAGCACCGGCGATCCGTCGGTTCCGCGGAACGACAGGTGGATGTGACAGCTGTTGCCCTCTTTCTCGTTGAACTTGGCCATGAAGGTCAGTGCCTGGCCGTGCTGGTCGGCGATCTCCTTCGCACCGTTCTTGTAGATCGAGTGGTTGTCGCAGGTGGCGAGCGCCTCGTCGTACTTGAAGGCGATCTCCTGCTGGCCGAGGTTGCACTCGCCCTTGACGCCCTCGCAGTAGAGGCCCGCGCCCTCCATGCCGTTGCGGATGTCGCGCAGCAGCGGCTCCATGCGCGTCGAGGCGAGCAGCGCGTAGTCGATGTTGTAGTCGCTCGCGGGGGTGAGGCCGGTGTAGCCCTTCGCCCAGGCGTCGCGGTAGCTGTTCTCGAAGACGATGAACTCGAGCTCGGTGCCCACGTAGGGCACGAGGCCCCTCTCGGCCAGCTTCGCTATCTGCTGCTTGAGAATCTCGCGGGGGCTGGGTGGCACCGGCGTCTCGTCGAGCCAGTGCAGGTCGGCGATGACGAGGGCGGTGCCCGGCAGCCAGGGAATCAGCCGCAGGGTGTCGAAGTCGGGGATCATCGCCATGTCGCCGTAGCCGCGCTCCCACGACGAGATGGCGTAGCCGGCGACCGTGTTGTTCTCGACGTCGACGGCGAGCAGGTAGTTGCAGCACTCCGCGCCGTGGTGCGAGATCTCCTCCTTGAAGAAGCGCGCGCTGACCCGCTTGCCGATGAGGCGCCCCTGCATGTCGGTGAAGGCGACGATGACGGTGTCGATCTCCTTGGCGTCGATCATCACGTTGAGCTCATCGACACTCAGGTTGCCCGAACGCACGCCCATGGCCGTTCCTCTCCACACGAAGTGACGGATGCGATGGCCGCCAATCCGACCATTACATCACACAGCCCATAGACAGCATCCGCGTTGCTGTAACGAGCTGTTTACATCCAAAGGTAGACACCGAGTACCAATAGGGAGGAAAGTCGTCGGCACGGCGCTGGGTGCTGCCCGCGTCATCCACTATGCGTTCTGGAGGAATGAATGAGCGACACCAGGAAAGCCTCGGGTGCCACCTACGCCCGCGCTGAAGAGGGCTATTTCGAGAAGCGAAAGCTGAAGAGGTCGGCCGGAGTATGGGGACTATGGGGTCTCGCCGTTGCCGCCGTTATCTCCGGTGACTTCTCTGGCTGGAACTTCGGCATCGACTTCGCCGGATTCGGCGGCATGACGATCGCCTTCGTCATTCTCGTGGCCATGTACTACGGCCTCATCTTCTCGATCGGTGAGATGGCGGCAGCCATGCCGCACACCGGTGGCGCCTACTCGTTCGCACGATCGGCAATGGGGCCGTGGGGCGGACTCGCGACAGGCCTCGCCGAGACGATCGAGTACGTCGCAACCACCGCGGTCATCGTCTTCTTCTCCGCCAGCTACGCGAATGGCATCACCACTGAGCTGCTCGGCTTCGACCTCACCGGCAAGATGTGGATCTGGTACCTCGTGCTCTACATCGCCTTCATCGC
>JBIIAR010000256.1:0-3852 GCA_044239765.1 Microbacteriaceae bacterium | reverse complement strand
TAGTTTTAAGGAGTGGGGCTCTCAATAGAGCCCCACTCTTGTACTGCACAGATACAACTGGAGGACTTGTGTTCAGAGCCGTTGCGCGGATCTTCCGCACGCCTGACTTGCGCCGCAAGATCGGGTTCACGCTCGGCATTGTCGCGCTCTTCCGTCTTGGGTCGTTTATCCCGGCCCCCTTCGTGGACTTCGGCAACGTACAGGCCTGTCTGAACCCGGTTGATGGCACTGGTGCCTCCGCGGGTGGTCTCTACGAGCTCGTCAACCTCTTCAGCGGTGGTGCACTGCTGCAGCTGTCGGTCTTCGCGCTCGGCATCATGCCCTACATCACCGCGTCGATCATCGTGCAGCTGCTGCGCGTGGTCATCCCCCACTTCGACACCCTCTACAAGGAGGGCCAGACCGGCCAGGCCAAGCTGACGCAGTACACGCGCTACCTGACCATCGCGCTCGGTGTTCTGCAGTCGACCACCCTCATCACGGTTGCCCGCAGCGGCGCCCTGTTCCCCTCGAACTCGGCCCCGGCCTGCTCGAGCCTCATCACCAACGAGTCCTGGTACGCGATCATGCTCATGGTCATCACCATGACCGCCGGCACCGGCCTCATCATGTGGATGGGCGAGCTCATCACCGAGCGCGGCATCGGCAACGGTATGTCGCTGCTCATCTTCACGTCCATCGCCGCGCAGTTCCCCAGCTCGCTCTGGTCGATCAAGGAGAGCAACGGCTGGGAGATCCTGATCCTCGTCATCGCGGTCGGAATCCTCATCATGGGCGCGGTCGTCTTCGTCGAGCAGTCGCAGCGGCGCATCCCGGTGCAGTACGCCAAGCGCATGGTCGGCCGACGCACCTACGGCGGCAACAACACGTACATTCCGATCAAGGTCAACATGGCTGGCGTCGTGCCCGTCATCTTCGCCTCGTCGCTGCTGTACCTGCCCGCCCTCATCGCGCAGTTCAGCCTTCCCGCTGACGGCACGGCCCCGGCGGACTGGGTGGTCTGGATCCAGAACAACCTCACCTCCGGTGACAACCCGCTCTACATGGCGGTTTACTTCCTGCTCATCGTCGGCTTCACGTACTTCTATGTCGCGATCACCTTCAACCCGGAGGAAGTCGCTGACAACATGAAGAAGTACGGCGGGTTCATCCCCGGTATCCGCGCTGGTCGTCCCACGGCCGAGTACCTCGACTACGTGCTCACCCGCGTCACGCTCCCGGGCTCGCTGTACCTCGGCCTCATCGCGCTGATCCCGCTGTTCGCACTCGCGCTCATCAACGCGAACTCGAACTTCCCGTTCGGCGGCGCCAGCATCCTCATCATCGTCGGTGTCGGCCTCGAGACGGTCAAGCAGATCGACTCGCAGCTGCAGCAGCGCCACTATGAGGGCCTTCTCCGTTGACCCGCCTCCTTATCGTCGGCCCTCCCGGCGCTGGTAAGGGCACGCAGTCCGCTCGTCTGACAGAGCGCTTCGGCATCCCTGCCATCGCTACCGGTGACATCTTTCGGGCGAACATCAAGAACCAGACGCCGCTCGGCGTCGAGGTGAAGGCGATCGTCGACGCGGGGGACTACGTTCCCGACACGCTGACCAACGCCCTTGTGACCTCGCGGCTGGAGGAGGAGGACGCCCTCGACGGCTTCCTGCTCGACGGCTACCCCCGCACGACCGATCAGATCGCCTTTCTCGACGCCCTGCTCGCCAAGCGCGGGCAGAGCCTCGACGCCGTGATCCAGCTGGTCGCCGACCAGGAAGAGGTCGTCACCCGACTGCGCAAGCGCGCGATCGAGCAGGGGCGCACCGATGACACCGAGGAGGCGATCCGCCACCGCCAGGAGGTGTACGCCCGCGAGACGGCGCCGTTGATTCCGGTGTTCCGTGAGCGCGGCATCCTCATCGAGGTCGACGGGCTCGGCGACATCGACGACATCAGCGCCCGCATCGCCGACGCACTCGCGGCACGCGGCATCGGCGAGCCGGAGTCCGGCTCCGCCCTCAGCTAGTGGTGCGTCTCGGCCGCAGCATCTACAAGACGCCGGCACAGATTCGCGCGATGGTGGCCCCCGGTCTCGCGACCGCGGCCTCGTTGGCGGCAGTGCGAGCTGCAATCCGCCCGGGTGTCTCGACACTCGAGCTGGACGCGATTGCGGAGCGGACCATACGGGCCGCCGGCGGGGTGCCGAACTTCATGAAGGAACCCGGCTACCACCACACGCTCTGCGTCTCGGTGAACGACGCCGTCGTGCACGGGGTGCCGAACGGCCGTGTGCTGCAGCCGGGTGACATCGTCAGCGTCGACAGCGGCGCGGAGATCGGCGGATGGAACGGCGACGCCGCCTTCACCGCGGTCGTGCCCGACGCATCGCGGCCGGAGGTCGTGCAGAAGCGCGAGGCGCTCTCTGCCGCAACAGAGCATGGTCTCTGGACTGGCATCGCGGCGCTCGCCCGCATCCGCGACCTCAACGAGATCGGCGGCATCATCGAGGACGCGATTCGCTCGCGCGGCAGCTTCGGCATCATCGAGGACTACGTCGGGCATGGCATCGGCCGCTCGATGCACGAGGAGCCGCCGGTCTTCAACTACCACGTCGGAGGTCGGGGCCCGCGGGTGAAGCCCGGGCTGGTGGTCGCCATCGAGCCGATGGTCACCGAGGGCACGATCGAGACGCATACCCTCGACGACGACTGGACGGTCGTCACCGACGACGGCGGAATGGCCGCCCACTGGGAGCACTCGGTCGCCGTGCACGCCCGCGGACTCTGGGTGCTCACCGCGGAGGACGGCGGGGCCTCCCGTCTCGCCGAGTTCGGCATCACCCCAATAGCACCCGAATAGCTACGCGACGTGGCGAAACGCCCGGGAATCGTATAAGCTCGACCCTTGGTGTCTTGTGCCGCTTTTCGCGTGCCCTCGTGTTGCTAACGCAGACGTGAAAGACACCACAATCCCGCACGACCAGCAAACTACTTATTAGCGACGAAGAGGCAATGGCCAAAAAAGACGGTGTCATCGAGATCGAGGGTGCAGTAGTCGAAGCTCTGCCCAACGCAATGTTCCGCGTTGAGCTGACCAACGGCCACCGTGTGCTCGCTCACATCTCGGGCAAGATGCGCCAGCACTACATCCGCATCCTCCCTGAGGACCGCGTGATCGTGGAGCTGAGCCCCTACGACCTGACCCGTGGCCGGATCGTCTACCGCTACAAGTAGTGCCACACCAGGCACAGCTGCTGGAAAGTAACGGCCCGGCAATCGGGTACGAAGACAGCGAAAGAGAAACATCATGAAGGTAAACCCCAGCGTCAAGCCGATCTGCGACCACTGCCGCGTTATCCGTCGTAACGGAAACGTCATGGTCATCTGCAAGTCGAACCCGCGTCACAAGCAGCGCCAGGGCTAAAGCCCTCGCTCACCAGAACTTCTAACTAAATACAGAAGAGCAGCACCAAGAAGCCGCGTCGAAAGACGCGGTGGACACCCAGGGTTGGAGGCCTTGGCACCGGTGCTGTCCATTGCCTCCACTCACTAACAGGAGAGCCACCATGGCACGTCTAGCCGGCGTCGACATCCCGCGCGACAAGCGCGTAGAGGTCGCACTGACTTACATCTACGGAGTTGGCCGCACGAGAGCACTCAAAACTCTCGCCGACACCGCAATCAGCGGCGAGATCCGCGTAAAGGATCTCACCGATGACCAGCTCATCGCCCTGCGCGACTACATCGAGCTGAACTTCAAGGTAGAGGGTGACCTCCGCCGTGAGGTTGCCGCCGACATTCGCCGCAAGGTCGAGATCGGCAGCTACCAGGGCATCCGTCACCGTCGCGGACTGCCGGTGCACGGACAGCGCAC
>JBIIAR010000198.1:0-4835 GCA_044239765.1 Microbacteriaceae bacterium | reverse complement strand
CCCACCGCGATCACCGGGTTCTTCGGCCAGAACCTGCTCTTTCCCGGCTACGGCACCTGGTGGGGCGTGCTGGTCTCGTCGGTGCTCATCCTCGCCGTCGGCGGGGCGCTCTACCTCTCGTTCAAGAAGCGCGACTGGCTCTAAGGCCCCGTGCCGCCGCCCGCCCGGGGAGGAGCGAGCGGCGACAGGCTCGGCAGTCAGACCGTGCGGGGCAGCAGGCCGATCGCCCCGGCGCGGCGGGTGCGGCGGATCGCGAAGAGCGAGAGGGCGATGCTCGCGACGGCGAAGCCGAGCAGCACGACCGCGGCGCTGAGGGCATCGGCCGCGGATCCGCCGGCGATGATCGCCTGCATTCCCTGCACGCTGTAGGTCAGCGGCAGCAGCGGACTGATCCACTGGAACGGCGTGGAGAGCAGCTCGATCGGGTAGAGACCACCCGTCGAGGTGATCTGCACGGCGACCACGAACAGCGACACGACGAGTCCGGCCCGGCCGAGGCCGACGGTGAGCAGGTAGTGGAAGGCGGTGAAGGCGAATGCGGTCAGCAGCGCAAACGCGGCCGTCGCGGGCAGGTGGGCCCAGCTGACGCCGAGCGAGACGTGCAGCAGCAGCACGAGCAGCGCCGCCTGCGCAGCGGTCACCGCGCCGGCCCGCAGCAGGGCAGAGAACACGAGCCGCGAGTTCTGGGCCGTCGACGCGAGAGCGCGCCGGGTCACCGGGCGCAGCACGAGGAACACGGCGAGCGCCCCGATCCAGAGCCCGAGTGGAACGAAGAAGGTCGCGATGGCCTGGCCGACCTCGCTGACCGCGTTGTCGGTCGTGACGGTGAGGGTCACCGGGTCTGACGCAACCTCGGCGGAGGCCGTCGACTGCTCCTCGTCGAAGGCCGGCACCTGCTCGGCGCCCGTGGCGAGTCCCCCCGCGAGACTCGACGCACCGGTGGCGAGGCCATCAGCGCCGCTGACGAGAGCGGGGCCGTTGGCCGCGAGGGTGGCGGCGCCGTTCGAGCTCTGGCTGATACCCGACTGGATGCCGCTGACCGCGGTCGCGGTGCCCTGGCTGAGTGCCGCTCCGCCGTTGCTGGCGGAGTACAGCCCGTCGACGATGCCCTGCAGCGCCGCCTTCTCCTGCGGGCTGATCGCGATGTTCGCCTGCAGCCCGGCGTTGACCTGGCTCAGCCCACCGTAGAGCTGGGTGATTCCCGAGGTGTAGTTCGAGACGTTGGTGCTGAGGGTCGTGAGCCCGGCGGCCCCGTTGTTGAGCTTCTTGAGTCCGCTCGAGAGCTGCGAGACTCCCCCGGTGTAGCTGGTGAGGCCGCTCGAGAGCTGGCCGGCGCCATCGGAGAGCTGGGTCGCGCCATCGGACGCGGACTGCAGGGAGCCCCCGAGCTCGCCGAGCGACGAGTAGATGCCGCCGATCACCTGGGCGGTGATCTCGTTGCCGAAGGTGCTGACCATGCTCTGGCCGACCGCCTGCACGACGGTGCCGGTCAGGTAGCTGTGGGCGTCATCCGTGCGGATCGAGATGTTCGCCTTCTCCGGGGCGTCGGTCTGCACCGACATGATCGAGCTCGAGAAGTTGGACGGCACGGTGAGAATCGCATAGACCTCGCCGCTCGCGAGCGCCTTCTCTGCGTCCTCGGCGTTGGTGATCGTCCACTCGAAGCCCTCGCTGCCCGAGCCGGTCAGCTCGGTGACGAGCTGACGCCCGGCGAAGACGTTGGTCTCGGTGCCGTCGGCGTTGGTCGTGGTGATGAGGGAGTCCTCGTTGACGATCGCCGCGGGGATGCGGTCGAGCGCCGTGTCGGACTGCGACAGGGCCCCCACGAAGAGCCCGGCGAAGGCGAGCGGCACGAGCACGACCGCGGCGAGGGCGCCGTAGCGCTTCCACGTGCGGCGGGTGGCCTGCGGGTTGTCGGTGAGGGTCATGAGATGCCTTTCACGCTGGTGAGCGAGTAGAGGTCGATAACGATGAGGGGGCGATCGCCGGTGCGCGCCGGTTCCATGGCGCGGGCGGGGATCGGCGAGCCCACGACGATGGTGGTCGTGGCCGGGGCGAGAAGGTGCACCGCCTCGATGAAGGCCTGCTCGTCATCCGTGCTCGCGAAGGAGTCGAGCTGGTCGAGCATGACGACCGGCGTGCGCTCGGCCAGCGCGACCGCGGCAAGGGCGACGGAGCGCTCGAGCTGCGGCAGCTCGACAAGCGTGCTGGATGCCCGCACCGTCACGCGGCCCTCGCCGAGAACGGAGTTGACGCGCTCGAGCCACCCGCGCGACCGGCGCGCGGTCAACCACATGCGGTACCAGGGCTGTTTGAGCTCGAGGCGCTCGGTGAGCAGCTCTCCCACCGTGACCGTCGTCTCGGAGCGCTCCACACCGCCGATGTCGGCGAGGGCGACGAGGTTCGCCACACTCCCCGCCTCAGACGGCAGCGGATGCCCCATCACCTGCGCGCGCCCGCTCAGCGGGTCAAGGCGGCCGGCCAGGGTCGCGGCCAGCAGTCGGCGGTCGACCGGGTCTCCGCTGGCGACGGCGAGGGCGCCGGCGGGCACGCCGATGGTGACCGGTCCGACCTGCCGGTCGCGGGATCCAGCGAGAAGGTACTCGGCGCTGATCGACTCGCCGGTCTGCGCGGTCGCCCAGGCGAGGTCGCTGATGTGCTCACGCAGCTTCTCGCCCTCGATGTCCATGTCGGGCAGCAGGCGGGCGAGCCACCTCGGCATCCACCAGGCGGCGCGGCCGAAGAGCGTCATCAGCGCCGGCACGAGCGTCATGCGCACGAGGAAGGCGTCGAAAGCCACGCCCGCGGCGAGGCCGAGGGCGATCGGCTTGATCGCCCCGGTGCCCTCTGGCACGAAGGCGATGAAGACGAAGAACATGATGAGGGCGGCCGCGGTGACGACGCGCGCGCCGTTGGCGAAGCCGTGCTCGACGGCGTAGCGGGCATCGCCGGTCTTGACGAACTCCTCGCGCATGCCGCTGACGAGGAACACCTCGTAGTCCATCGCCAGCCCGAACAGCACGGCCATGAGGATGATGGGCATGAAGCTGAGAATGGGCCCGGTGGTCTCGACGTGCAGCAGCTCACTGAGCCATCCCCACTGGAACACCGCGACGAGCACGCCGAAGGTGGCGACGACCGAGAGCAGGAAGCCGAGGGCGGCCTTGATCGGCACGAGCACCGAGCGGAACACCATCATCAGCAGGATGATCGAGAGTCCGACGACGACGAGTCCGAAGGGGATCAGCGCGTCGGTCAGCCGCTGCGACACATCGATGCCGACGGCGGTGGTTCCGGTGACGTAGATCTCGGTGCCGTACTTCTGCTCGATCTCTGGGGCGAGGTCGCGAATGGCCTGCACGAGCGCCTTCGTCTCGATGGAGTCGGGCGAGCTCGACGGGGTCACCTGAAGGATCGCGGTGTCGAGGCCGGTGTTCGGGATGCCCTGGCTGACGTTGTCGACGTCGTCGAGCTTCGCGATGTCGGCGCCGATGGCATCGAGGTCTTCGAGAATGGCGGTCGTCTGGGTGATGTCGACAGCGATGACCAGAGGGCCGTTGAAGCCGGGGCCGAAAGCCTCGGTGGTCAGGTCGTAGGCCTCGCGCACGGTGGACCCCTCAGGCTCGGAGCCGCCGTCGGGCAGGTTGAGGTCGAGCTGCAGCGCGGGAATCGCCAGCGTGCCGAGAATGCCGACAACCCCGACGACCGCGATGATCGGCGCCTTCATGACGAGCCGCACCCAGCGCTGGCCCATGGCCGGCGTCGAGTGGTCGAGCGCGCGCTTGAGGGCGCGCTTCTTCGGAACGAGCCGGGAGCCGGCCAGCCCGAGGAAGGCCGGCACGAGGGTGGTGGCGATGCCGATCGCCACGAGCACCGCGACGGCGGCCCCGACGCCCATGACGCTGAGGAACGGGATCTGCACCACGAGCAGTCCGAGCAGGGCGATGATGACGGTCACACCGGCGAAGACGACCGCGCTGCCCGCGGTGCCGACGGCCATGGCGGTGGACTCCTCCGCATCCATGCCCTCGGCCAGCTGCTGCCTGTGCCTCGAGATGATGAACAGCGAGTAGTCGATGCCGACGGCGAGGCCGATCATGACGGCGAGCAGGGGCGCGGAGCTCGATACGTCGATGAATGCAGAAACACCGAGGATGCCACCAGCCGCGATGCCGACCCCCAGGATCGCGCTGAGCAGCGGCATTCCCGCGGCCAGCAGCGACCCGAAGGTGATGACGAGCACGACGCCGGCGAAGAGCACTCCGAGTCCCTCGGTGGGGGTGATGGTGGGCACGGAGTCCTGCAGCAGACGACCGCCGAAGGCCACCGTCATGCCGGCGTCCTCGCCGATCGATGCGGAGTCGAGCAGCTGCTGAACCGACTCCGCGCTGACGTCAGCTGCCTCACCGATGAACTGCACCTTGGTGAGCGCGGTCGACTTGTCATCAGAGATCGCAACCCCGGCGTACTCGTCGAAGGGGGTGAGCACGGTGTCGACCCCGTCGATCTTCTCGATCGCCGCGGCCTGGGCCTCGATGGCATCGCGGTACTGCGGGTCGTTGACCGACTCGCCCTCCGGCACCGCCGATACGACCTGCACACTCGCACCGGCGACCTGCGGAAAGACCGCCGCGAGCCGGTCAAGGGCGACCTGCGACTCGGTGCCGGGAATGGAGAAGTTCTCCTGGCTCTGGCCGCCGAGGGCGAGGCCGCCCCCCAGCACGGTGATGAGCAGTGCGCCCCAGATGCCGATGATGATCCAGGCGCGCCGGAATGAGAACCGGCCGAGACGGTAGAGAAGGGTGGCCACGGTGACTCCTAGGGAGTGGTCGATC